>NZ_BAABDI010000020.1:0-90423 GCF_039539545.1 Hymenobacter antarcticus
GAACGGCCCCACCTGGCCCTGAATTACTTAACCCCCAATCAAGTCCATTTGCAAGGAAAAAGCCCCGCCGGAAAATCCGAGCAGGGCCCTTGCCTTATTCCTGTCAACATATAGCCGGACGAGACAGATAGAAGGCCTGCCCACCATTGCCGGAGAAACCTACGTGACGGACAAGTTAGTGGGCAACCGGCCTGGTGATGCCATAACCATCACCGCTTCCAACCCACACGACCCCACCACCTTTCGCGAAACTTCCACATTTGATTATCCAGTAATTGCCTGGGCGGCTTCCATCACCGATGCGATAACCGTGACGCGCCGGGATTATAGCAAGCCGTGGACGTTCAGGCAGCAAAACCGCGACTCCCGCAAAACCGACAACCCGGATATCGCCCTGACCATTCTGGCCGAATAAGAAATACGGCAGCTTTGAGCCTCCAAAGCTTCGCCGGCACTGCATTTTCTGCCTGCTGTCATTCGTTGCACAGCTGCTTCTGTAGCTGCCAGAGTTACCGCATTTCGTTGTCGTCCAGGAAACTCCGGCCGTCGGCCCGGGGCGAGTAGTGGCGGTGCAGCCAGCGGCTGAGTCCTCCCAGTCCCGGCAGCAGCACCCGTTCGGTGATATTGGCCTGGTCGAGCTTGTCGCGCACTTCCCACTTGAGACGAGCGGGCAGGATGATGCGGAAGTAGAGTTCGGGCCGGTCGGCCAGCCAGTCGTGCAGCACGCTCTGGGCCGTGCTCATCAGCGAAAACAGCGCGTACTGATGCACGATGCGGGCATCGAGGCTGGGCGGCTCCAGAAACAGCACGTAGGGCTCGGCTTGCAGCTCTTCCAGCTCGCGCAGGCTGCTGCTCACGGGTTGCAGCAGCTCGGAGGTGAAGACGTTGGAGCCCTCGTTTTGCAGGGCCTGGCGCAGGCGCTGGGGCAGATGCTCGGCGGCCTTCACGTAGTTCAGCGCCCAGATGATGCCGTCTTCGTGGTAAGCATCCAGGTCGTCGGTGGCGAAGTGCAGGGCCACGTAGGGCGAATACGTCCAGTCGAGTAGGCGGGTGGGCAGACCGTGGTGCTGGGCCAGGGCCAGCCAGTCCCAGGTGCTGGCCGCCTGGGCGGGCACGGTGGTATCACGGGCGTATTTGCGGAAGTTGCGCAGCAGGTGGTGTTCCAGCTGGTGGTATTCGCCCCCCAGCCGCTGCAAGCTGGTATCGAGCTGGAAGTGGCGCGAGCGACCGCCCCGGTACACATACGGCGACCGGAACCGCCCAATGCGGGCATCCCAGGTGTCCTGAAACAGCAGCCGCTGCAGGTCTTCCCAGGAAGTCGCTTCGTAGTCGTTGGCGGAGAGGGGCATGGGGCGAAGATACGCCACACGAACAGCGGCTGCACATCAAAAGAACGGTCATGCTGAGCTTGCCGAAGCATCTCTACTGCGCAAGTAATTTGATTTACTACTGCGGTAGAGATGCTTCGGCAAGCTCAGCATGACCGTTCCTCGTCACCAAACGGACGCTTTCCCTTATTCGCCGGCCGGGAAGTCGGCCGCGTCGCCCATCTCGGTGTATTGCTCAAGCTCCTTGGTGAGCGCAGCGAATTTCTCACGGGCTCCTTTCACGGCGGCTTTGCCGAGCGGCAGGTGCAGGGGCGGGTTTTCCATCTGCGCTACCTCGTACATGGCGTGGGCGGCACGCACCGGGTCGCCGGGCTGGCGGCCGCTGTAGCTCTGAATGCCGCGCAGGTTTTCGCCCACCGTGGCCTGGTAATCGTCGATTTTAGTATCGGCAAAGGTGGCCGACTCGCCGGCCCACTTGGTGCGAAAACCACTAGGCTCGATGTTGGTCACCTTGATGCCCAACGGCCCTACCTGCTGGCTCAGGCTCTCGCCAATGGCCTCCAGCGCAAACTTGCTGGCATTGTAGATGCCCACGCCGGGGAAGGTTTTCAGCCCGCCGATGCTGGTGATGTTGAGAATGTGGCCCGAGCGCTGCTTGCGCAGCTGCGGCAGCACGGCCCGCAGCACGTGCAGCACTCCGAACACGTTCACGTCGAACTGCCGCTGCACTTCCTCGGCCGGCACTTCCTCAATGCTGCCCATGGAGCCGTAGCCGGCGTTATTCACGATAACATCGAGGTGCTTGAAATGGGCAATGGCATCGGCCACGGCGGTTTTCACCTGGGGCTCGTTGGTCACGTCGCACACCACGCCCAGTGTGCGGCCGGGTTCTTTGGCGGTGAACTCGGCCGCCTGCTCGGGCTTGCGGAAGGTGGCCGCCACGCGGCCGCCTTTTTCGAGAATATGCGTAGCCAGGGCTTCGCCGAAACCGGACGAGGCGCCAGTAATAAACCAGGTTTGGGAAGTGGAATCAGACATGAGTAGGCCAGTTAAAAATGGTAGCTGCTAAGACGGATTGCACCAGGCAATTGTTTGAATTTTCAGCCCAGGTCACCAGCCCGAAGCCAAAGTTGTACCTTCGTATTCCCTGTAAATCTCGCTTCCCACCCGCCCCACTACTGCCCCTATGAGAAAGCTTTTCTCGCTCCTGCTGGCCCTGCTGGCGTTCACGGCCCAGGCCCAGGTCACGTTCAAAATCACGGCGGTGCCGGCCAACACACCGGCCAATGCCACGATTTACATGGCGGGCTCCTTCAATAACTGGAACCCCGGCAGTGCGGCCCACGCCCTCACCTACAACGCCACCGACCGCAGCTACCAGATTACGCTGCCCACCGGCACCGGCACCATCGCGTACAAATTCACCCGCGGCGCGTGGGCCTCGGTCGAAACCACGGCTTCCAACGGCCAGGTGCCCAACCGGACCTTCACCTTTGGCAGCAGCACCGGGCCAGTGCTGAGCCAGGTACTGAACTGGGAAGACCTGGCCGGCGGCACTCCTACCGGCACGTCCACGGCCGCGGCCAACGTAAGCGTGATTTCGACCGCGTTTGCCATGCCGCAGCTGGGGCGCACCCGGCGCGTGTGGCTCTACCTGCCGCCCGGCTACGCCACCAGCGGCCGCCGCTATCCCGTACTGTACCTGCAGGACGGCCAGAACGTGTTCGACAACCTCACGGCCTTCGCCGGCGAGTGGGGCGTGGATGAGGCCCTGAATCAGCTGGCCATCAACGGCCAGGACCCCACCGGCTGCATCGTGGTAGCCGTAGACAATGGCGCGAACCGCCTCGACGAGTACTCGCCCTGGAATAACCCGCAGTACGGCGGCGGCCAGGGCGACCTATACGTCGATTTCCTGGTGCAAACCCTCAAGCCCTACATCGACACCAACTACCGCACCCTGCCCGGCCGCGAGCATACCGGCGTGGCGGGCTCCAGCATGGGCGCGCTCATTGCCACGTATGCTGCCCTGCGTGAGCCTGCGGTATTTGGCAAAGTAGGCGTATTTTCGCCCGCCTTCTGGTTTGCCTACCCGCAGCTGGCCAGCTACGTGCACCAGCACCCGGCCAACCCCAACACCCGCTTCTACTTCGTGAGCGGCACAACCGAAAGCAGCACCATGGTGCCCTACATGACGGCCATGCGCGATTCGCTGCTGCGCGGCGGCGTGCCGGCGGCCAACCTCAACCTCAATACCCGCCCCGATGGCCAGCACGCCGAATGGTTCTGGCGGCGCGAGTTCCCGGCCGGCTACTCCTGGCTCTACGCTCCTGCCACGGCCTCGGCGGCCCGACCGGCCCGGCGCCTCGCCGTGAGCCTCTACCCCAACCCGACCGCCCGCGAGCTGCGCGTAACGCTGCCAGCCGCCGTGGTCGGCGAAGCCCAGCTCGAAATCAGCGACGTGGCGGGCCGGACCGTGCTGCGAACCCGCGTGCGCAACGGCCAAACAGTGGATGTGAGCCGCCTGCCCGCCGGCCTCTACCTGTCGCGGCTGTCGGCCGGTGGGGCCGTGGGCGTGCGTAAATTCAGCAAAGAATAACCGGAAAGCGGGGTGCGGCGGGGGTCCAACCCAACTTCCCGCCGTACCTTTGACTGGCAAAAGGCCCTAACTCCCAACCCCTTTTGCTATGGCGGATTCCGCAACCCCAAAAATTGCCTTCGAGGCCCTGACTTACGACGACGTACTGCTGCTGCCAGCCTACTCCGAGGTCCTGCCCCGCGACTGCGACACCAGCACCCGCCTCACCGCGACTATCCGGCTGCAAACCCCGCTGATTTCGGCGGCCATGGACACCGTTACGGAGTCGGATATGGCCATCGCGCTGGCGCAGGAAGGCGGCTTGGGCATTATTCATAAGAATATGTCCATCAAGGCGCAGGCCGAGCAGGTGCGCCGCGTGAAGCGCAGCGAGTCGGCCCTGATTGTGGACCCCTTCACCCTGCCACCCACCGCCACCCTCGGCGATGCCCGCCAGCTGATGCGCAAGCACGGCATTGGCGGAATTCCGATTATTGATGCCGAACGCCACCTGCACGGCATCCTCACCAACCGGGATTTGCGCTTCGAGAAAGACCTGAGCCAGCCCGTGACGACGGTGATGATTTCGCTGGCCAACCTCGTCACGGCCCCCGCCGGCATCGACCAGGCCGAAGCCGAACAGCTCCTCACCGATAGCAAAGTGGACAAGCTGCCGCTGGTGGACAGCGAAGGCCGCCTCGCCGGCCTGATGACCTACAAGGACATCCGCAAGCGCCGCCGCGCCCCCAACGCCAGCAAAGACGGCCAGGGCCGCCTTCGCGTGGGCGCCGCCGTGGGTGTGACGCCCGACCTGCTCCAGCGCGTCGCCGCCTTGGTCGAAGCCGGCGTTGATATCGTGAGCCTCGACACTGCTCACGGCCACTCCAAGGGCGTGCTCGATGCCGTGCGCGCCATCAAAGCCGCTTACCCGAAGCTTGATGTGATGGCCGGCAACGTGGCCACCGCCGCCGGGGCCCGCGCCCTGGCCGATGCCGGGGCCGACTGCGTGAAAGTGGGCGTCGGGCCGGGCTCCATTTGCACCACGCGCATCATCGCGGGCATCGGGGTACCGCAGCTTTCAGCCGTGCTGGAAGCCGCCAAGGGCCTCGAAGGCACCGGCGTGACGCTGGTGGCCGACGGCGGCATCAAGTTTTCGGGTGATATCGTGAAAGCCTTGGCGGGCGGGGCGGCTGCCGTGATGGTGGGCTCGCTGCTGGCCGGCACAGAGGAAGCCCCCGGTGAGCTCATCATCTACGAAGGCCGCAAATACAAGAGCTACCGCGGCATGGGCTCGGTAGAAGCCATGGAAGACGGCAGCAAAGACAGGTACTTCCAGGATGCCGAAGACGACGTGAAGAAGCTGGTGCCCGAAGGCATTGTGGGCCGGGTGCCCTTCAAAGGCAATGTTTCGGAGGTAATATACCAGCTGGCAGGCGGCCTGCGGGCCGGCATGGGCTACGTGGGTGCGGGCAACATGGAAGCCCTGCAGGCGGCCCAGTTCGTGCGCATCACCGGGGCCGGGCTGCGCGAGTCGCATCCACACGATGTGCAGATTACCCGCGAGGCCCCGAATTATTCGAGCCGCTAAATTCATCACTGTAGTCACTGGCAGTCAGCGCACAACGCCGGTTTAACCGGGCGTTGTGCGCTGTTGTCGTGCCTAAATTATGTGGTTAGCTTTGGCCGCCGGATTGTATCTTGCATGCCGGTTGGGCGTCGGTAAAGACGCGGTGGGCTGGTACACTTGTGTTATTCCTAGTTTCTGTCTGTGCGTCATCAGTTACTCTACGTTGGTTTTTTATTGGCACTGCTGATTGGCGGAGTGGCCGTGGGCAATCTATTGGCTGACCGCGGCACGGAAATGTCGTCGTGGACCAGCTGGCTGTTGCTGCTGGCGGCTCTGGGCATCCTGGCCGTGTTGGCTAAGCTGTTTTTACGGCCAGCTGCTCCCGCCCCGGCCGAAACGCCGGCCGTCCCACGGCGGCACGACGAAATCCTGAGCCTGCAGCGCCTGGCGCAAATCGTGCAGCGTGGCCAGACTTCGGCCGAGGTGTACCGCGTTTTGCTGGAGTCGGCGGTACAAACCGTTCGGGCCGATGCCGCCTGGCTCGACCTCGACCCCAGCCACACGGGCATCGACGAAACCAATGCTACTCAATACTATCACCTGCTACCTGAGCAGGCTGATACGTTGCGCACGGGCTTGCGGGCTTACCTGCCCAAGGCAGGCGAGTACATCACCAATGACCTAAACAAGCACACGGCTTTTGTGGGCACGCCGCAGGCGTTTCGTTCCCTTATCCAATTGCCTTTTCGGGGCCTGCACTACAATTACGGCACGCTGTACCTGCTCAAAGCGGAGCCCAGCACGTTCAACGGCGAGGACCTGAACATCCTCCAAACGTTCACCAGCCAGGCCGTGCTCAGCATCGAAAACCTGGAGCTGATGCGCACTTCGCTCGAGAACCAGCGCACGCAGGAGGAGCTCAAGATTGCCTCCCAGGTGCAGGACAGCCTCATTCCGAAAAACCTGCCTACCGATAACTGGTTCGACATCAGCTCGCACTCGCTGGCAGCGAAGGAAGTGGGCGGCGATTTCTACGACTTTCTGCACTTGCAGGGCCGGCGACTGGCTGTCATCATCGGCGATGTGAGCGGCAAGGGCGTGACCGCCGCCTTCCACATGGCCCAGATGAAGGGGATTTTCCACTCGCTGATGCAGGAAAACCCCCTGGCCCGCAACGAGCGCGACAAATTCCCGGTGCCGAGCAAGTTCATGGCCCAGGCCAATACCGCCCTTAGCCATTGCCTGGAAAAGTCGTCGTTTATCACTTCGTCGCTCTACATCATTGACTATGAGCAGGGTGGATTTGTATTCGCCCGTGCCGGCCACTGCCACACCCTGTATTACCACGCCCTGCGCGAGGAAGTATTCTACTTCCAGTCGGCAGGCTTGGGGCTGGGCATTATCCGGAACGAGAGCTACGAGAAGCACATCAAAAACCAGTTTTACGACTACAGCCCCGGCGACGTGATGGTGATTTACACCGATGGCATCGTAGAGGCTCGCGGCGGCGATGGCACCGATGAGTACGGCGAAGACCGGCTCAAGCAGCGGCTCGAGGAAAGTTATTTTCAGGAAGCAGAAGACATCAAATCCTTCATCCTGGACGACCTCAACGGCTTTACGCACGGCCATCCCATCCACGACGACCAGACCCTGCTGGTCATTAAATTCAAGTCGGCCCAACCCCTGCCGCTGGCCTGACGTATCGCCCTCATTATGAAAGTTACCGCGCAACCCTCCGCCGAAACCCTCACCCTCCTGCTCGATGGCGAGCTGGACGCTAGCTCCGCCATTGTTCTTGACACTGAGCTGGCAAAACCCGATATCCTTAATTATCGCAAAGTCCTCATTGACTGCGCCAAGCTCAGCTACATTTCCTCGGCGGGCCTGGGCGTATTCATTTCCCACCTGCAGCGCTTCCAGGATGCCAACGTGAAGCTGGTGTTCTTCAACATGCAGGAGAAGGTTTTCAACGTGTTTGAAATCCTGGGTCTGGATGCGCTGATGACCATTGTGCCAAGCGTGACTGAAGCTGAAGCAGCATAATTCAGTTAAGAGTTTGGAGTTAATAGTTAAGAGTTGAACACGTCATTTTCTTCCATTTCAACTTTCAACTCTTAACTATTAACTCTTAACTTTTAACTCCCTATGAAGTCCGTCCTTCGCATTGCCTGTTCACGCAAACACCTCCAGCAGGTGCGCGACTTCGTGCGAAACTACCTCAGCAGCCGGCAGCTGTCCGAAATCACGGTTAACCAAGTGGTGCTGGCCGTGGACGAGGTGGTGGCCAATTTCATTATTCATGCCAACGGGGAAGATGAAACTCAGTTTCTCGACCTGGAAATGACGTTCGATGCCCACAGCCTGAACGTGGAAATCGCCGACCACGGCGACACCATTTTCCTGCCTGCTCCCCACCAAAACCCCGACCTGCGCGACTACATTCGCCAGGGCCGCAAAGGCGGCATGGGCATGACGCTGGTTAACCGCCTTATGGACCGGGTCGAATTTTTCACGCGTGGCAACCATACGGTGTGTCACCTGAGCAAGAACGTCAGCTAGCAGCACAGCTAATCCAAAACGGTCCTGCCGGATGCCTCCGGAGTCCTTCGCCCAGCCGCCACGCCCTCCGACTGGGCTATGGCGGCGCGGAAGGCGCTCCGGAGGCACCCGGCAGGACCTTTTTTTTGGGCGAATACTTTCCCTTTCTATTGGGCTACGAGTTAGCAATTTCCCCCCGGAATTTCGTTAATTTCGCACCGGTAATTTTATGCCCGCGCCGCTAACTCCTTCCGGTGCGGTGCCATCGTCTCCTTCATTCTTATATGCACAAACGCATTCTGTACGCCGGCGCGGCCGTTGTTACGCTGCTGGCTGGCTGCCAAACCTCTAAACCGGCTGCTTCGGCCGCCACGGCAAGTACTGCTACCGGCCCGGCCGTCGAAACGCTGGGCACCTACCCGGTGCCCGCCAACGAGTTTGCCTACGTGTACCGCAAGAACAACAGCACTGCGGCCGACTATGGCACCCGCCAAAGCGTAACCGAGTACCTGGACCTCTACACCAACTTCCGCCTCAAGGTGCTGGAAGCGGAGCAGCGCGGCCTCGATACCACGCAGGCCTTCAAGCGCGAGCTGGATGGCTACCGCCAGCAGCTTTCGCAGCCCTACCTCACGGAGAAAAGCGTGACCGACCAGCTGGTGCGCGAGGCCTACGACCGCATGAGCCAGGAGGTGAATGCCTCGCACGTTCTCATTCGCGTAGCGCCCGACGCCACCCCGCAGGACACGCTGGCCGCCTACCAGCGGATTGAAAAAATTCGTCAGGACGCCCTGGCTGGCACCGATTTCGCCCAATTGGCCCGCACCCAGAGCGAAGACCCATCGGCTAAGGAGAACGGCGGCAAGCTGGGCTACTTCACGGCGATGCAGATGGTGTACCCGTTTGAGTCGGCCGCTTACAAGACGCCGGTGGGGCAGGTATCGGCTCCCATTCGCACGCGCTTCGGCTACCACGTCATTAAGGTAAACGACAAGCGGACGGCGCAGGGCGAAATCAAGGTGGCTCACCTGATGATTCGCATGAACGCCAACGCGGCCAAAAGCGACTCGCTCACGGCCAAGAAGAAGATTGACGAGCTCTACAGCCGCTTGAAAAAGGGCGAAAACTGGGACAAGCTCGTGGCGCAGTTTTCAGAGGATGCTGGCTCGGCGGCCAATGGCGGCGAGTTGCCGCCCTTCGGTACCGGCCGCATGATTCCTTCTTTCGAGGAAGTTGCCTTCAAAATGCAGAAGCCGGGCGAAATTGCCGCCCCGGTGCAAACGCCCTACGGCTGGCACGTTATCAAGCTGATTGAGCGCCAGCCGCTGGCCAAGTTCGCTGATGTTGAGTCGACGCTGAAAAGCAAGGTGGCCAAGGACTCGCGCTCGGAGCTCAACAAAGCCGCTTTCCTGAAGCGCGTGCGCCAGGAAGACCAGTTTATGGAAACCGCGGCGGCCAAAACCTACGCCTTCAGCAAGGCTGATACGGCCCTGGTAGCCGGCCGCTACAAGTACACGGCACCAACTGCGCCCGCGAAAGCTGCCAAAGGCACTGCCAACGACAATACGGCGCTATTCACCATCAAAGGCAAGCCTTACCTGGTGAAGGATTTCCTGACCTACGCGCAGCAGAACCAGCGGCCCCGCACCGGCGCGCAGCCCGCCTTTGCCATGCAGCAGCTCTACGACCAATACGTGGAGCAGTCGCTGACTGAGTTCGAGAAAAACAGCCTCGAAACCAAGTATGAGGACTACCGCATGCTGGTGAAGGAGTACCGCGACGGCATCCTGCTCTTCCAGCTGATGGATGAGAAAGTGTGGAGCAAAGCCATTGAGGACACCGTGGGCCTGAAGAAATATTTCGCTGAGAACCAGGCCAAGTACCAGTGGGAGCAGCGCGTGCAGGGCACCGCGACCAGCGCCGCCACCCCCGCCCTGCTGGCCCGCGTGCAGAAAGAGCTGAAAACCGGCCGCTTCCCCGTGACCAAGGGGGTGCCTAAAGCGGCAGCCTTCCGCACGGGTTCGGGCTCGCTGGTGAAAGGCGGCGTGCTGGCCCTCGAAGATGTGGCCAAGCGTCTGTTGCAGGATACGCTGGCCCGGGTGACCTTCACCGGCCGCGTGAAGAAGGGCGAAAAAGCCAGCCTGGCCGCCGCCCGCGCTGACTCAGCGGCCCGCTTCCTCAACCGCCGGGGGGTGGCCATGCGCCGCATCAGCAAGAAGATGCTGGCGGGTGGAGCCGCTGAGAGCGGCGTGCAAATTGCCCTCAGCAGCGCCAACCCGGCGGCTATTGAGGCTGAGCTGAACGAGCAGAACCCACTGTCGGTGCAAATCAGCCAAAAGGTGTTCCAGAAAGGCGACAACAAAGTGGTGGACGAGCTGATGAGCAAGGGCCCCGGCACCTACAACGTGCAGAAGGACGGCCGCTACTACGCCGTAACCATCGACCAGATTTTGCCCGCCGGCCCCAAAACCCTGGCCGAAGCCCGGGGCCAGGCCACTTCCGATTATCAGACCTACCTCGAAAAAGAGTGGATTACCCAGATGCGGGCCGCTCGCCCCGTGAAGGTGAATGAGGCGGAGGTGAACAAGCTGGTGACCAAGTAATTGTTGACTAAATAACATGTAGCGCGAAGCGGTGCTTCGCGTTCCCGCGCCGTTCAAGCATCGCTAACGGCGCGGGAACGCGAAGCACCGCTTCGCGCTACTGCAACCATCCGGGCCGGGTAACGCTCCCTGTTTTTGTCTGCCAACGGATTTATCGTGAAATTTGTGGGCCCGTTTGCGCGTTACGTGCGAGCGACCCAAGCCCCCGGCACCGGCCGCCGGGCTTTACCCTACTACACTATGCTTGTTAAAGTGAATCGTGCCGCGTTGCCGGCCCTGCTTACATTGTTGCTCCTGCTGGGCTTCGCGCCCGCATCCCAGGCCCAATTGGGCATCAGCCGGCCCAAGGGTCAGCAATTGCTCGACGGCATTGTGGTGAAAGTGGATAACCAGATTGTGCTCCGCTCCGATGTGGAGAATATTTACAACCAGGAAATGGCCCGGGCCGAAGGCAAGGCCATGCCCCCGGACCTGAAATGCAAAATCCTGCAAAGCCTGGTGCTGAATAAGCTGATGCTGGCCCGGGCCGAAGTCGACTCCGTGACCGTGTCCGACCAGCAGGTGAACGGCGAGGTAGACCGCCGCATGGCCTACTTTGTGCAGCAGATTGGCTCGGAGAAGCGTCTTGAGGAGCAGTACAACAAGCCCATCAAGGCGCTGAAAGACGACTTGCGGCCCCAAATCAAAGACCAGCTCACGCAGCAAAAAATGCAGGAAACCATCACCGGCAAGGTGACCGTGACCCCGCGTGAAGTGGCCCAGTATTTCACCAAAGTGCCCAAGGACAGCTTGCCCTATTTCAGCACGGAGGTAGAAGTGGGTCAGATTGTGATTCCGGCGCAGGTGAACGACAAGGCCAAGCAGGCCACCATGGCCAAGCTGAACGACATTCGGGCGCAGATACAGGGCGGGGCTGATTTCGCTACTCTGGCCAAGCAGTATTCCGAAGACCCCGGCTCGGGCAAGGAAGGCGGCTATCTGGGCTTTTTCGGGCGCGGCGAGCTGGTGCCCGAGTACGAGGCGGCTTCGATGAAGCTGGAGCCCGGCCAGCTTTCGCCAGTGGTGCAGTCGCAGTTCGGCTTCCACCTCATCCAGTTTATTGAGCGCAAGGGCAATAAATATTCCACACGCCACATTCTGCTGAAGCCCGAAACCGGCGCGGCCGATGCCAGCGCCTCCGCTAAAACGCTGGTAAAGCTGCGCCGTCAGATTCTGTCCGACAGCATCAGCTTCGCCAAGGCAGCTAAGGATAATTCGTCGGACAAAGCCAGCAGCGGCAACGGCGGCCTGCTGGCCAACCGCCAGGACGGTGGCTCACGCCTGCCCCTCGACAAGCTCGACCCGGCCGTTTTCTTCACCATTGATACCATGAAAGTGGGCCACATCACCCCGCCCATGGCCTACCGCACCGACGACGGCAAGGATGCCATGCGCATCCTGTGGCTCAAATCGAACACCCCGCCGCATCAGGCCAACCTGCAGGAGGACTACCAGAAGATTGCCGCCGCCGCCCTGAACGAGAAAAAGAACAAGGCGCTCGACGAGTGGTTTGCTAAGAACCGCGGTACCGTATACCTGGAAGTGGCCCCCGAATACGCCCAGTGCAAGGTGCTGGATGCCACGGAGAAGTAGGTCCTGACAGAAAAAACAACGTCATGTCGAGCATTCTGCGCCTCAAGCAGAGACCGAGATATCTCGCTTGTGGTAGTAATCTAATCGTTCAATAATGCGAGCGAGATGCTTCGGCTGCGCTCAGCATGACGTTCTAGCTAATATAAGTTCATGCCCACTTTCCAAAACGACAAAGAAGCCGCTGATGCGCTGGCTGCCTCCTTCCAGAAGCTGCGCCAGGAAATCGGTAAGGTCATCGTGGGGCAGGACGAGGTGGTGCGGCTGGTGCTCACGGCCGTGTTTTCGCAGGGCCACAGTCTGCTGGTGGGCGTGCCCGGCCTGGCCAAAACCCTGCTGATTCAGACCATTGCCGACTCGCTGGACTTGTCGTTCAACCGCATCCAGTTTACGCCCGATTTGATGCCTTCCGACATCGTGGGCTCGGAAACGATGAACCAGCAGCGGGATTTTCACTTCGTGAAAGGCCCCATCTTCGCCAACATCATTCTGGCCGACGAAATCAACCGGACGCCTCCCAAAACCCAGGCCGCGCTGCTCGAAAGCATGCAGGAATACGCCGTGACCGTAGCCGGGCAGCGCTATCCCTTGCAGCGCCCCTTCTTCGTGCTGGCCACCCAGAACCCCATCGAGCAGGAAGGCACCTACCCCCTGCCCGAAGCGCAGCTCGACCGCTTCATGTTCAACATCGAGCTGGGCTACCCCACCTACGCCGAGGAGCTGAACATCGTGAAAAACACGACTTCCGACCGCAAGCATACGGTGAATAAAGTCCTCCACGCGGCCGATATTCAGGCATTCCAGGAGCTGGTGCGCCGCGTGCCCGTGGCCGACAACGTGATTGAGTACGCCGTGAGCCTCGTGCACAAAACCCGCCCCAATACCGAGCGGGCCGCCCCCCGCGCCACCCAGCTGCTGGAGTGGGGCGCCGGCCCCCGCGCCTCGCAGCACCTCGTGGTGGGAGCCAAGTGCAACGCCCTGCTCAACGGCAAGTACTCGCCCGATATTGAGGACGTGCGCGCCGTGGCCGTGCCCATCCTGCGCCACCGCCTGGTGCGCAACTTCAAAGCCGAAGCCGAAGGCATCGGCGTAGAGCAGATTGTGAAAGAACTTTTATAGTGCATGGTGCCTAGTGCTTGGTGCTTGGGTCGTGCAATCGTCGTCCAAAAAACACCAAGCACCAAGCACCAAGCACCAAGCACCAAAAAGAATGGAAGCCCAAGCCTACTACCAGCAATTTGAGCGCAACGTGCGCATTATCCTCGACGCCCTGGCCGCCGGCCTCGACCTGCGCACCACGGCCCTCGATACCAGCCTGCCCCTGGAAGTATATGTACTGTGCGAGATACTGAACCAGGGCGCGGGCGAGGACTTTACCCTCACCGCGACCGGCGTGGCGCGCCTGGCCGAGTTTCAGCAGCAGTTTATGAAGCACGAGGACCACACGCTGGCCGCCATGCAGCGCGTGCTGGCCGACAAGCGCGGCACCATGCGCACGCCCGAAGGCCGCGTGCTGGTGAAGGAAATGCTCATTCGCCGCCTCGAATTCTTCAACGAAGCCGCCCGGCAGGTGAACGTGATGCGCACCCAGCAGTCGCTGGGCAGCCCCAGCCAGTACGTGGGCGCAAACAAATAGCCTACTTCGCACGTCTAGAAAGGCCGCTTCTGTATGCAGGGGCGGCCTTTTGCGTTGGCCCGGGTGGTGAGGTGATTTTCGCTGACTGCACCGGGCGCATTCGTTGTATCTGTCATTTCATGCTGCCTCGCAATCCGCTCTTCACGTCCCGCCTTTGCCTGCGCCCCTACGAGCCTGCTGATGCCAGCGACTTCTTCTGCCTGCTCGAAGGCGACCGCGCCCGCCTTCAGGCTTCTTTCCCCGACCGCCTCCAGGCCGTGCGGGCCCCCGCCGATGCCCACGCCGCCCTGGGTGACTTCGCTACCGACTGGCAAACGGGCCGCTTCTACGTGTTTGGCATCTGGCACCGCGCTACGGCCCGCTACGTGGGCGATATCTGCCTCATGCCCCAAAACCGGGGCCAGGCCGAAATAGGCTACTACCTGGCCGCCGCCGCCGAAGGCCACGGCTACGCCCGCGAGGCCCTGGAAGCAGTGGTGAGCTTTGGCTTTGAGGCCGTGGGCAGCCAGCGCCTGCTCATCCGCTGCTACGCTGATAACGAGCGCGGCCAGGCCGTAGCCCGCGCCCTGGGCTTCCAGTTGGAAACCTCGCCCAAACGCCCGCTCTGGTTCCGCAATGCCAATGCGCTGGGCAACATTTACCGCTTCTGGATGGCGCGCGACAAGTAAATCAGTTCTTACGCTACTCCTGGGGCCGCCCCACTGGGTAGTCGGGTGCCCGAACGGGGTTTGGGGCGGCCCCACTGGCCGGATGGGCACCCGACTGCCCAGTGGGGCCGCCCCAATGGCCGGATGGGCACCCGACTGCCCGTTGGGGTGGCCCCACTGGGCAGTCGGGTGCCCGAATACCCGTTGGGGCAGTACTTATTGTCCCACCCGCGCCCGCTTACCGACATTACCCAGCAGCCACTCCTGCCGAAAGTTCAGGTACATCGCCAGCGAGTAGTCCAGCACCCGGGTGTTGAAGTCGAACACCGGCTCTACCCGGGCCGTGAGCGCGGCCGCGTCGGAGATGCGGAAGTCGTGCATCAGCCGCACGAATAGCAAACGCCGCTCGCGGTCCAGAAAATTCGGGTTAGACACCGTGCGCGAGGCGCTTTGGTAGAAGTCGCCCCCGAGCGGCGAAATGAAGCGCGAGCCCTGCCAGTAGCTCAGCATCACATCGGCGTAGCGGGTTTCAAAAGTAGCATTCAGGTACAGGGCCCGGCCGTACTTGAAGGGGAGCTGGCCCCTGGTGAACGAATAGTTTTGAAAGCCGAGCACGTAGCCGCTGAATCGCATGGCTTGCATATTGCGCCCCACCAACCGGTACCGCGCATCAATCCCAAAAGCCTCGTTAAACGCCGTTTTCAGGGGCTTGTCCAGCGTATCAATCTGCCCGCCGTTGTGGGTGGCCGTGAACTGAAACGGAATCGTTACGTGCCACCGGCTGCCATCGCGGCTGGTGCGGTAGCTGCTGCTGATGCCCCCCGCCACTTCCTCCTGAAAGTTGCTAAAACGGTACTGCTGGCGCTGCCAGTCCACCCACTGGTCTACCTGGAGCCGGGTGCCATTATAGCGGAACTGGATGCCTTCCTCCAACGGATTCAGCATCACCCGCTCGAAGTTAAACATCGGCTCGATGTAGTTGTGGTGGAGATGGGGCCGAATGTTGCCCAGGATTATCTGCTGCTTGCCCTTGGTCCAGGTGGCCCGGAACGTGGGGCGCACCTGCTGCAATACCGGGTTGCCAAAGTCCTTCCACAAAAACACGCCGCCTTCCAGGCGCAGGTCTTTAGTGGGATAATAGACGAGCTGCGGATTCAGCTGCGTGCCGTACAGCGTGTAGCCATCCACAGTCTTATTGAAGTACTCGTTGTCTTTGAAGAAGGTGAAGGCGTGGAGCGAGACTCTTATCTCACCAGCTTTGCCCGGCGCTGTTGCACGAAGAAAATCTACTGTCACTGAATCAGTCCCTTTTCCTTCGTTATTCAACAAGCTGTCTATCCCGACGGGTGCACGCCGCCCTGGCGCAGGGCTCGTAAACGCCCGATTATCCAATTGCGCCCGCGCTTCTCCCACTCTAATTAGCACAGCCACAAGGGCAACTAATATTTTTAGATAAATCCGCATATATTTCGCCTTGCAACGGCACCAAACCACTGACCCTTGTGTTAGAAAAAGCCGCCGCGAAAGGGCTTATTTCGGCCTTTTACCAAAGAATATATTTATTCGATTGCGACCCGGTCAAAACCGTTAACTTTACCAAACCTAACCCGTTTTTCTTAAATACCCCCACATGGCACTAGCTACCAAAGCGGCTCCCAAGGCCGATAAAGTTGAAAAGGCTGAAAAAGGCGAAGTAAACACCGCCGCCGAAAAGATGAAAGCCCTTCAGCTTACGCTCGATAAGCTGGACAAAGCCTACGGCAAAGGCACGGTGATGAAGCTCAGCGACAACAAGGTGGGCGACATTCCGAGCATCAGCACCGGTTCGCTCTCGCTCGACATTGCCCTCGGCATTGGCGGCGTGCCCCGCGGCCGCGTCATTGAAATCTACGGCCCGGAATCGTCGGGTAAGACCACACTGACCCTGCACATGATTGCCGAGGCCCAGAAGAAAGGCGGCATGGCCGCGTTCATCGACGCTGAGCACGCCTTCGACAAAACCTACGCCGAGAAGCTGGGCATCGATACCAGCAACCTGCTCATCGCCCAGCCCGACAACGGCGAGCAAGCCCTCGAAATCGCCGACCAGCTGATTTCCTCGGGTGCCATCGACATCATCGTGATTGACTCCGTAGCCGCCCTCGTGCCCAAAGCTGAGCTTGAAGGCGACATGGGCGACTCGAAAGTGGGCCTCCATGCCCGCCTCATGAGCCAGGCGCTGCGCAAGCTCACCGGCACCATCAACAAAACCGGCTGCTGCTGCGTGTTCATCAACCAGCTCCGCGAGAAAATCGGCGTGATGTTCGGCACTCCCGAAACCACCACCGGCGGTAACGCCCTGAAATTCTACGCCTCAGTGCGCCTCGACATTCGCCGCATCGGCCAGATTAAAGAGGATAAGGACAACGTGACCGGCAACCGCACCAAGGTGAAGGTGGTAAAGAACAAAGTAGCCCCGCCCTTCAAGGTGGTCGAGTTCGACATCATCTACGGCCAGGGTATTTCGAAAGTCGGGGAGATTGTCGACCTCGGCGTCGATATGGGCATCATCGGCAAGTCGGGCTCGTGGTTCAACTACGGCGAAACCAAGATTGGCCAGGGCCGCGAAGCCGTGAAAACCCTGCTGCTCGACAACCCCGAGCTGGCAGCTGAAATCGAAGCCAAAATCCGGGCCATGGCCAAGGGCGATACCGATGTCATCCCCGTGGACCTGACCATCGTGGAAGACGGCGAAGACACGCTATAAGGTACTTAGCCTTGTCCGTGTAAAATCCAAAGCCCGTTGCCAATGGCAACGGGCTTTTTTTGCGTTCGTACCTTTACATAGCGCCGGGGCTGGCATTACATTTGTCTACGCCTGAGCTGTGCCTTATTTTTATTATAGTTTATGACCCGTCGCTGGTTTCTATTCGCTCCCGTCATTTTACTTGTGCTCGCCGCCGCGCGACTGCCCCTCGGGCCCGGCGACGCCGTGCGCAGCGTTCCGCAGTCCAGCTTCGGGCGCGGCGAGGTGATTAAGTACACAGTGCACTACGGACTCATCAACGGCGGCGAGGCCACGGTGGAAACCGGCGGCAGCCTGGAGCGCGTGAACGACCGGCCCTGCTACAAGGCCACCGTGAGCGGCCGCACCACCGGCTCGTTCGATTTTTTCCTCCGCATCCGCGACCAGTGGCGCGCCTACATCGACACGACCAGTATTCTGCCCATCCGCGCCCAGCGCGATATTGCCGAGAAAAACTACCGCAAGAAGGAAACCATTGATTTCGACCATTTGCACGACCTGGCCGATGTGCAGGTACACGACAAAGAACACCCCAAGCGCAACACCGTGAAGGTGGCCAACAACAGCTTGGAGCTGGTGAGCGGCTTTTATTACCTCCGCACCATCAATTTCGACCGCATGAAGGTGGGCGATGTAGTACGGATACCCGGCTACTTCGATGGCGACAACTTCATGCTCGAAGTAACCTACAAGGGCCGCGAAGTAGTGGAAACCAAGGCTGGTGATGTGCGCACCTTCAAACTGGTGCCCAAGTTGCCGAACAACAAGCTGTTCCGGGGCGAAAACGCCATTTCGGTCTACCTTTCCGATGACCGCAATAAGATTCCGGTGCTGTTTCAGGCCGAAATGTTCGTGGGCACCGTGAAAGTGGATATGGTGGGCTACAAGGGCCTGAAGTGGAAGCTGAACACTACGAACTAAGACCTGAGACTGAACGGGTCACACAATCGTAACATAGCCCCAGCCCCGGATAGCGGTACTTTTGCACTCGCAAAGCTTTGCCTCACTTAAGCCCCAACGCCGTGACTGCTGCCAAATCGCCCGTATATAAGATTCTAGTAGTTGACGATGACCCGGACATTGTTGAGCTCCTGGAGTTTAACCTGAAAAAAGAGGGCTATCAAACCGCATCGGCTTCTGATGGCCGCAAGGCCCTGGATATAGCAGCCGAGTTCAACCCCGACATCATCCTGCTCGATGTGATGATGCCCAATCTTGACGGCATCGCCACCTGCCGCCTGCTGCGCGAGCAGCCCAAGTTCAAGGATACCTATATCCTGTTCCTGACGGCCCGCGCCGAGGAATTTTCCGAAGTGGCGGCCTTCGAAGCCGGGGCCGACGACTTCATTGCCAAGCCCATCAAGCCGCGCGCCCTGCTCGGCCGCCTGGCGGCCGTGAAGCGCCGCGACCAGGACCCCCACGCCGCCGTCGATGCCATCGATATTAATGGCCTGCGCATCGACCGCACGGCGTTTGCCGTGTATCAGGAAGGCAAAAAAATCACGCTTCCGAAGAAGGAATTTGAGCTGCTGGCTTTCCTGGCCGCCTCGCCCCACAAGGTGTTCAACCGCGAAGAGCTGCTGCAGAATATCTGGGGCAATGACGTGTTCGTGCTGGCCCGCACCGTGGATGTGCATGTGCGCAAAGTGCGCGAAAAAGTGGGCGACCATCACATTCAGACCATCAAGGGCGTGGGCTACAAGTTCAACGCGGACTGAAAATCAGTGAACAGTTATCAATGAACAGTTATCAGTGAACAGTGAGTAATGGTCGCTACGGCCATTGCTCACTGTTCTTTACCTTCCAATCAGTTTTGTTAGGGCGGACGGTTGCCTTGTTCACTGCTAACTGCTCACTGATAACTGCTCCCTGATAACTGTTCACTGAATATAAATGAACCTCTCCTCTCGCACCATTGCCATTCTCATTGCGCTGCTGGTGGCGGGCGTGCTCACTACCTACGCCCATTTCGGGCCAATGCTGCCGTTTCGGATGGCGATGCTCGCGACGGGTGTAACGGTAGCGGCGTGTTTTCTACTGGTATATCTGTCGTTTGAAGCCCTGATATTTCGGGAAATCAACGGCATCTACGCCGGTCTGGAGCATATCAAGCGCAAGGAGTTCAAGCGCCTGAGCAACAAGTTCCTGTTTCGGCCCGAGCCGGTGAAGCGCGTGCGGGATGAAATTCTGCTCATGGCCGAGCGCCGCCAGCAGGAGCTCGACGAGCTGGTGCGCCTGCAGGCCCTGCGGCGCGAGTTTCTGGCCGACGTTTCGCACGAGCTGAAAACACCGCTCTTTGCCGCGCAGGGCTTCGTACACACCATTCTCGACGACGAGGACGATGATATTGACCTGGCCACCCGCCGCAAATTTCTGAGCAAGGCCGCCACCAGTCTCGACGCCCTCGATGCGCTGGTGCAGGACCTGGTGACCATCGCGCAGCTGGAGAAAGGCGTGGTGCGCATGCGCCGCCAGCGCTTCGACCTGATTACGCTGGTGCGTGAAATATTTGAGCTGCTGGAGCAGCAGGCGGCCCGCCGGGGCACGCACCTGGAGCTTTTCCCTCCCAACCTGCCCGAAACCGGCCTGCTGGTGGTGGCCGACCGCAACCGCATCCGCCAGGTACTGGTGAACCTGATTGACAACGCCATCAAGTATGGCCGCGATGGGGGCCGCGTGGCAGTGTCGCTGGTGGAAGGCGGCCGCTCGGTGCGCATTACCGTGCGCGACGACGGGGCCGGCATCGCCCCCGAGCATCAGAACCGCATTTTCGAGCGTTTCTACCGCGTCGACAAAAGCCGCTCGCGCGAGTCGGGCGGCTCGGGCCTGGGGCTCGCTATCAGCAAGCACATCGTGGAGGCCCACAAGTCCAGCATCCGGGTAAAAAGTACCGTAGGCGAAGGTACTACCTTGGAATTCAAGCTAAACAAGCCGAAAAGCGGGGTTCTGGACCATTAAGGAACGGCCTTGCGGAGCCAGCCGTACCTTTGGGGCATCCTATGAAGCTCCCCAATTTTTCCGACCTCGTTATTTTTGAAAACGACGACTACCTCGTCGTCAATAAGCCGCCGTTTCTGGCCACGCTCGATGAGCGGGTGGGCGGCGCGCCCAACATGCTGCGCCTGGCCCGCCAGCACTACGACGATATTCAGGCCGCCCACCGCATCGACCGCGAAACCAGCGGCGCGCTGGCCTTCGCCAAAACCCCCGAAGCCTACCGCCACCTCGCCATGCAGTTCGAGAACCGCGAGGTGAAAAAGCAGTACCACGCCGTGGTGTGGGGCACTCCGCAGCTCGACCACCAGCTGGTAGACCGCAGCATCGAAAGCACCACCCGGGGTAAAGCCCGCCTCGCTTACAAGGGCAAGGCCGCCGAAACGTACTTCACCACGCTCGAAACCTTCACCCGCCACGCCCTTATTCAGTGCGAGCCCATCACGGGACGAATGCACCAGATTCGCCTGCATCTCATGTATTTGCAGGCTCCCATCGTGGGCGACAAGGACTACGGCGGAGAGGATTTTTTCCTGTCTTCCCTGAAGAAGAAATTCAATATGAAGGCCGGCGAAGAAGAGCAGCCCTTCATCAAGCGCTTCGCCCTGCACGCCCTGAAGCTTGAATTTACCGGCCTGCAAGGTGAGGCAATTTCTGTGGAAGCTCCCTATCCCAAAGATTTTCGGGTTCTGGTGGAGGCCATGCGGCAGAATCGGTAGCTTTTATTTGGCTCTAATCCGCCGGCTGGTGCCTTTTGAGGAATTATTGCTACGCCACGCTTGGCTATTTCCCCATAAATCAGTACCTTTGTGTCCGTTTTTCCCGGAGCCCTAACGGCTCCGTACTCTTATTCAATAGTTTAGCATACCTTTTTTTCGACTCATGGACCACCTGAGCTTCAAGACGACCCACGTCAGTAAGGCCAACGCCCAGAAGAGCTGGGTTATCGTAGACGCCAGCGTAGCCCCACTGGGCCGCGTTTGCTCGCAGATTGCCAACATTCTGCGCGGCAAGCACAAGCCTTCGTTTACGCCCAATGCCGACTGCGGTGACAACGTCATCGTCCTCAACGCCGATAACCTGCGCGTAACGGGCAAAAAAATGACCGAGAAGGTCTATATCACCCACTCGGGCTACCCCGGCGGCCAGAAGCGCCGCACCGTGCGCGAGCAGATGAACCGCGACTCAACCCGCGTCATCGAGCACGCCGTGAAAGGCATGCTGCAGGGCAACAAGCTGGGCTCTGCTCAGTACCGCAACCTGTACGTGTACGCTGGCATGGAGCACCCGCACGAGGCGCAACAGCCCGTTGCTATCGAACTCAAAAACCTGTAAGACCTTGTAGCACATGCTTTAGCTTGTGCTGCGCAGGAATTACTTTTCCAACCCGGCACAAGCTAAAGCGTGTGCTACATTCATAATTTTTCCACTAATGGCAATTACCAACACCTCTGGTAGAAGAAAAACCTCGGTGGCCCGCATTTACATGCAGGCCGGGCAAGGGATTATCACTATCAACGACCGGGACATGAAGGCGTATTTCAGCAACGAGTTGCTGGAAAACGTTGTGAACCAACCCCTGGCAATTCTTGAGCAAGTCGGCCAGTACGACATCAAGGTGAATGTGAAAGGCGGTGGCATTTCGGCGCAGGCCAATGCTATTCGCCTGGCAATCACCAAGGCGCTCGTAAGCGACAACGAGGAGACTCGTCCGGCGCTGAAAAAAGAAGGCTTCCTGACCCGTGACCCGCGCATGGTGGAACGCAAGAAATTCGGCAAGCGCAAGGCTCGTCGCTCGTTCCAGTTCTCGAAACGCTAAAACCAGGAGGATTTTATCATGGCCCAGACGACTTATAAAGACCTGCTCGACGCAGGTGCCCATTTTGGTCACCTCACCCGCAAGTGGGACCCCAAAATGGCGCCGTACATCTTCATGGAGAAGAACGGCATCCACATCATTGACCTCAACAAAACGCTGGTTTCGCTCGACTACGCCGCCACTGCTATTCGCAACATTGCGAAGAGCGGCCGCAAGGTGATGTTCGTAGCGACCAAGAAGCAGGCGCAAGAGATTGTGACCACCGAAGCGGAGCGGTTGAAGATGCCTTTCGTCACCGACCGGTGGCTGGGTGGCATGCTCACCAACTTCGCCACGGTGCGCAAGTCGCTGAAGAAAATGGCCACCATCGATAAGATGGTGAAAGAGAACACGGCCTACGCCGCTCTCGCCAAGCGTGAAAAGCTGATGATGTCGCGTGAGCGCGCCAAGCTGGACCGCGTACTCGGTGGTATCGCCGACCTCGGCCGTCTGCCCGCTGCCCTGTTCGTAGTGGACGTGAAGCGCGAGCACATCGCCGTGAAGGAAGCCCACAAACTGGGTATCCCGGTGTTTGCTATCTGCGACACGAACTCGAACCCTGAGCTGGTGCAGTTCCCGATTCCTGCCAACGACGATGCTTCGAAGTCGATTCAGCTCATCGTGAGCGTAATCGGCAAGGCCATCGAAGACGGCCTATCGGAGCGCAAAGTTGACAAAGAAGACGCCGACCGCAAGGAAGCCGACGAGGCTGCCATTGCTGAGAAAACGGCTGCTGACGAGGAATAATCCCTTCTTCGCTCTTTGAAAAAAGGGAACCTTCGAGTAGCTAGGCTCCGGAGGTTCCCTTTTTCTTTTTTAACTCCCCTCCTTTTTTAAGGAGGGGATGTTTCAGCCAAAGGCTGAAACGGGGGTGGTGCATTCGTTGAACGACACCCGAACGAGATGGGCGCATATCGTTCGGGTGTCGTTCAACGAATGCAACCACTCCAGTTGACGCTTCGCGCCAACATCCCCTCCTTAAAAAAGGAGGGGAGTTTGATGTTCTTCTTCAACCCTCACAATACCTACTCTAATGGCCGCTATTACCGCCGCAGACGTAAACAAGCTCCGCACCATGACCGGTGCCGGCATGATGGATTGCAAAAAAGCCTTGGTGGAAGCCGATGGCGACTTCGAAGCCGCTCGCGACATTCTCCGCAAGCACGGCCAGAAAATCGCGGATAAGCGCGCCGAAAACGAAACTTCGGAAGGCCTCGTGCTGGTGAGCGTGAGCGAAGACGGCACCCAGGGCAAATTGGTGGCCTTGGCTTGCGAAACCGAATCGGTAGCCAAAGTGGCTAACTTCCGCGAGCTGGCTCAGCAAATTCTGGACACGGCCGTGCGCATCGATGCCGGCACGAAAGAAGACATCCTCGCCGCCAAGGCTTCGGATGGCCTGAGCATTCAGGAGCACGTGACCGACCTGATGGGCAAAATCGGCGAGAAGCTGGAAGTGACTTACGCTACGCTGACCGCGGAGAAAGTGGCTTCGTACGTGCACTCCGACAGCAAAAAGGGCGTACTCGTAGGCCTGAAAAACGTTGGTTCAGCTGACGCTGCTGCCGTGGGCCGCGACGTGGCTATGCAAATTGTGGCCATGAAGCCCATTGCCGTTGACAAAGACGGTGTGGATGCGACCATTGCCGAGCGTGAAATCGAAGTAGGCAAAGAGCAGGCCCGCACCGAAGGCAAGCCCGAGGCTATGCTGGAGAAAATTGCCCAAGGCAAACTCAACAAGTTCTACAAGGACAACACTTTGCTGAATCAGGAATTCGTGAAAGACAACTCGATGACCATCGCCCAGCTGCTCGACAGCAAGTCGAAAGGCATGACGGTTTCGGACTTCAAGCGTGTGGCTATCGGCGCTTAATTGCGGCTGATTACCAAATTGAAAGCCCCGCTGGCATTGTGCCGGCGGGGCTTTTTTGTTTTAATTGCGGTATGGATGAATTACGCAAAGCGGCTTATCGAGGAATTTTATACAACTTCCTGCTAAATATTCGCACTATCCCCACTCCATTAAAAGATGATAAGCGAGCTATTGCTATTGGCAAATTTGCCGGACCAGTTGCTTACCAGTTGCATAATCTAGCACTGGCTTCAGTGAATGATTTTGTTGGATTTCAAGAAGCGCACTTCTGGAATTCAATTGATACATTTAACACAAATAATCCTGACACTCAAATTGCGCACTTGCGCATTCAATTTGAGCGGGACTTACTTGGTTCTTAGCTGCCACGCCCGAACCCGCGCCTTGGTGTTCTCGCGGATGTTCATATAGAACAGACTATAATCAGCGATGTGGAAGGAGTGGCGCAGGATGAACTCGCCGGGGAGCAGGAAGCGTGGGTAGCCGCCGGGCTTGGGTGGCGTAACCCATAGCAGGCCGTCGTGGATTTTGGCATCGGTTACGTGCGGGTCGATGCGCTTGAAGCGCTGGCTGACGCCGCCGCGGTTGAGGCTGGCGGGGGCCAGCAGGGTATCGGTGGTCCAGGTGAGGGGGTTGGTGACGGCGACGCGGCTGAAGGCCGGAAATTCGTTGCCAGTCGCCACGGAATTGTAGGCCACAAAACAGCCGGTTTCGAGCGAATCCTTGCAGGGCACAATGGTTTTGTACTCGCGGGGCCGCACCCGGAAGCCGATGAGGTAGGCGGCAACGAGCCGGCGGCGCAGCTTGGGGTCATCATCGAAAAACTCGTGCAGGAGGCGGGTGGCGTGGTCGGTGCCTTGGCTGTGGCCGGCGATGATGATGGGGCGTCCCTGGTTGTAGTGCGTGAGGTAGTACTGAAAAGCCTTTCGCACATCGGTATAAGCGAGGTTCAGCGCCTGGCGGCTGTTGCCTTGGGCGGTAGAGTCGAAGAAGGAAAAGAGCGTGGCCTGACGGTAGCGCGGCACGTAGATGCGCGCGGCGGCATTGAACACGCTGGCCTGCTTGCGAATGGTGGTGCGGTCAGTGAAGCGGTTCAGACGGCAGTTGCCCACGTCAGCGTTCCAAGAGCCGCGCCAGAAATACGTGGTGGGGTGAACGAAAAACACGTCGGCCTCGGCCGTGGCCTGCTGGTCACGGAGGCGGGCTTGCGAGGGGACGGCGTGGGCAGAATCGTGGCGGGTGGGCAGGGCGGCCCAACTGCTGGCCTGGCTGTAATCGGGCACGGGGGCAGGGGCATAATGTGCGAAGTCGTGCCGGGGCTTCAGGAGGCGGAGGCAGGACGTAAGCGGTAGCAGCGGCAGGAGAAACAGCAGCAGGCAATAGAAGCGGAACGAAGATTTTTGCACGAGATATAGGTATAAATTCGCACGTCATGCCGAGCGCAGCCGAAGCATCTCGCGTGTGGTAATCACTCAATCGATTGGATTAGTGTGGCACGCGAGATGCTTCGGCTGCGCTCAGCATGACGTGCTATTAGTTATTGGAAGTGGTGATAGGCCAGTGGGTGAGTTCGCGGGGTTCGCCGGTTTCGTCGTACAACAAGCTCAGCGGCTCGGCGGGTATCGCCACCACATCGGCGAGGGTGATGTGCCAGCGCTGCCACATTTCGGCCAGGGCCTGGGTGTAGGCCGAGTTTTCCCAGGGGTTGAAAATAGCCCCGGTCACGTCATCAATGAGGGCATCAAACACCAGCGTGGTATCGCCGGGGCGCGGGTGGCGCGGGTAAAGGTCGGGCACGACGTGCAGCAGATGGGCGGCGTAGTACACCCGGGCCTTGAACTCGGCGATTTGGACGGGGTGCAGGGGGCGCTGGGCATCGGCGTATACCTTGCGCATGGCCTGGCCCACGAGGCCGATATCGACCAGACAGGCTACCAGCACGGCCTTATCGAGCTTTATGCTGAATACGAGGGTGTTCAGGTCATCGTCGTACTCGAAGGGTGTGACGTCCTCAGTGGGGTCGGCTTCGAGCACAAACACGGAGCCGGGCACGAAATCGGCGTACTCGGTGGGCACGCGCAACCCTTGCAGCAGCTGGAAAAATGCCTGGAAGCGGCGCACCAGCGCAGCGTTTTCGGCCAGCGGATATTTGGGCTTTATCAGGGGCTCGAACTCGTTCAGCAGCTCGGTGATGAAGATGCCGTAGAACATTTTGCCCATCCACAGGAACAGGGTATCGTCGCCGAGGGCGCGCAGGGCGGCGGGGCCTTCGAGGCTGGCGGCCGCTACCCTACTCTCCAGCTCCTCAATGCGCTGGCGGGCCGCCGGGCTGGCGGGCAGGCGCAGGTCGCGGAAGGCGACGGTGCGCTGGTCGAGCAGCTGAATGGGGCGCTCGGCGAGGTGATAGCGGGCCTGCAGCCAGTCGGCGAATACGGGCACGCTATCAGCGGGGCCCACGGGCTGGCCGCTGAGAAAGCAGGTTTCGGGGCCAAACCGCATGCCGTCGAACGGGTCGTAGGGCAACAGGTCGGCGGGGGTGAGTGGGGACATAAAAAGGCCGTAGCGCGAATGTTGGGGTTGGCATCGCCGTGCCCGGAAGACACGGCGATACGAACCGCAAAGTTCGCGCTACGGCGGTTAGCGAGCCGGCTCGGGAATATTATTTCGAGAGCAGCGACGCGGCTTTGATGAGCTGCTTGCTCAGGTTGCCGAGTGGGGCGCTGTAGTCGCCACTGGCATCATCGGCCACCTTGGCGGTTTCGGCGCCCAGGCTGGCCAGAATTTCGGCAATGTCGTGGGCGGGCGTTTTGGCATCGGCCAGCAGCGCGGTAAGCTGAGCCAGCTCCTGCTTGATTTTGGCCAGACCGGGCCGCACCGAAACGGCCAGCACAGCCGCCCAGCGCTCAATTTCGGTGCGGCCCTGCGGCCCGGCATTGCTGAGCGTGCCGGCGGTGAGGAAGGTGAGCGTCTCGTCGAGAAGGGCCGAATTTTGCTGGTCGCTCACGGACATGGGCACCTCGGGGGTGGCGGGTGTTTGGGGAGTGCTGGCGATGGAATCCATGAGAAAGCGGGAGAGGGAACAAAGAATAGGTGGAGTTTATACTAGCGTCGAGACTAAAAAGTTAGCCCACCTCGGACCGGGGCCAAGCGACCGGGTTACCTTTTGCCCATGCGGCTGATTAATCAGCATCAAGTTAACTAACCTGCTCCACATCATGAAAATGTCGCTGAAATCCCTGTTCGTTGCCGCCGCTGTCGCTTTCACCGCCACTGCCTGCGAGCAAACCAAAACCACCGAAACCACCACCACCGCCGACGGCACCACCACGGCCACCGTAGTTACCGACAGCACCATGACGGCTACCGAAGCCGGTGCCGCAGCCGGTGCGGCCGTTGACAACGCCTCGGCCAACATGAAGACCGGCGCGCAGGAAGCCGGTGCCAAGCTGGATGCCAAAATGGAGGCAGCTGGTGCCAAAATGGATGCCGCCGGTGCCAAGATGGAGGCTAAAATGAACGCCGCCGGTGCCAAGATGGACGCCATGGGCGACGCCGCCGCCAAATCGGCCGCGCAAACCAGAGAGAACATGAAAGACGCCGTGAAGAAATAACCTGAGTGGTTTTTAGTTTGCAAAAGCCCCGTGCAGCAGTAGCGGCACGGGGCTTTTTTTTGTAATGTCAGCGCCGAGCCTACGCAGCGGCCAGCTCCAGCAGCACTTCGTAGTAGGGCCGGCCCAGGGTGCGGGCCCGCAGCCAGGCGTAGAAACTGAGCACCTGCAGGTCTTCGCGCTCCTGCGAAATGAAAGGCGGCAGGTGGGTCACGCGGTTGACGAAGTGGCCGTCGTGGGGAGTGTGGGGGTTTTCCACCAGCTCGCGCACTAGGTTCAGATACACCAACACGGGATAATAGGGGCCGCCCGTGGGCACCGCTTCGGTACCCGTAGTCGCATCGGCTGGCACGGCCGGAAACAGCTCGCGGATGGTGCGCTCGATGGCGCGCAGGCGGCTCAGGGCCAGCTCGGTATTTTCGAGCTCGACCTGGATGAGCATTTCGCCGATGTTGCGGTTCAGCATCCATTCCAGGCCCAGATGCTGCTCCAGCCAGTGGTCGGTGCGGGCCAGGCTGAGCAGGGTATTGTTGGCTTTGGCAAACTGACCTTCGGCAAAATAGTGAAATGTAAGCTGGAGGCGCACGGTGAGGTCGTCGGTGAGGGCAAGCGCCTTCGCGTTGCGCAAGATGGCTTCGAGCAACACAATGCTCTCGGCATTGCGGTGCAGGAAGGCATAGTTGGCGGCCAGCAAAAACGTGAAGCGGGGCCCAAATTCGCTAAACTGACGGCCCGATGCGGTGGCCAACAGCGCCTTGCCCTTCTCCAGGTACGCCACCGACTCGGCAAAGCGGCGCGAGCGGTAGAGGGCGTGGGCCAGCATGTAGAGCAGTTTGAGCTGGTGGCCGCACTGGGCCGGCGCGAAGCCATGGCGGCGCTCCATCAGGTTGTAGCAGCGCTCGATGAAGGCGGCGAAGGACGTGAAATCGCGCCGCACCAGCATGGCATTGCGGGTAATGGACATGAGCCGGCTCAGCAGCGAGGGCGAACGGGCAAAGGCTTCCAGCAGGTCGTATTCGGTCAGAATAGTTTGCAGAATCGCATCGACGGGCACGGCGGCCCGGCCGCGCGCCCGCGACTCGCGCAGGCGCTGGCGCAGCAGGCTGTCGGCAATATTGGCGCGCTCCTCTTCGTCGGCGGCCTTTTTGTTGAGGCGGTAGCGGGGCAGAATCTCATCGAGCGGCACGGCGTGGGGCGAGCCGGCGTACTGAATCTGGAGGTTGTAGACGGCATTCAGCGGCTCATACTGCTCGCTCTCGCGGCCCAGCTTTTCGGCCTTGCGCAGCGTGTTCCAGGCCAGACGCGGAATGCCGGTTTCGAACAGGTACTGGGCCAGGGTGAGGTGGCCGCGCACGGTGGCGGCGGCCGTGGTGTCGAGCTGGCGCTGGCGCAGCAGCAGGTAGTCGGTGAGGTGGCGCATGAGGCGCTTGCGCAGCGCGTAGTAGGCCACGGGGTTGGGCGCGTCGGGGTAGAGCTTAGCAATGAGCTGGGGCGCGGTCAGCACTTTGGCCTGCACCAGCAGCTCGTAGAGGCGCGAATCGAGCCGGCCCGCCATCTTGCGGCGCTGGCGCTGAATAAAGACCCCGAAGTCGCGGCGCTCGTCGGCGCTCAGGGTTAATAGCGTGGTCCGCAGGTCGTCCATAGGGGAAAATTACGGCGCGAATACCCGCTAGCAGACAACAACCCGGATTTTGGCTGTAAAATCCTTTTCCATTGATTCAATAACCTTATAATCAATATTTTATTTTCCAATACCAGACAATACAAAGGTCTGAACATGACGACTATTGGGTTGCTTCCGATGGGGTGGCCGCGCACCTTTACGCATCGTTTCATCCTAACCCAACTCGTCATGCGCACATTTTTACTTTTTATCCTGCTGGCCTTTGTGAGTGGGGCAGCCCACGCCCAGGACACCCTCGTGCGGCGCAATGGCGACGAGCTGGCCGTGAAAGTGCTGGAAATCACGCCCACCGAGGTAAAGTACCGCCGCACCGATAACCTTGAGGGCCCTATCGTGAGCGTGTGGCGCTCCGACGTGTTTATGGTTCGCTACGCCAACGGCACCAAGGAAGTCTTCAACTCGGTGCCTGCTTACACCGCAGCGCGCACTCCTGCGCCAGCCACAGCCACAGCCACAGCAGTCGGTGTACCTACGGTGAGCAACAGCGACCCCAACGACGCCATTCTGGCTGAGCCCATTCACCTGGATGGGCCGCGCATTGGGTTCACCATCCTTTCGGCCGGCGTGGTGGATAAGGCCCGCGAAAACGGCCTCGATATCAACCCCTTTATCACCCAGTTTGGCTGGCAGTTCGAGAGCCGTCTGTTTCGGCTGCCCAACGGCATCAGCGGGCTGGCAGAGCTGGTGCCGCTGGTGGGCGGGCTGGAGCAGGGCCAGTTTCTACCCAGCATCAGTGGGCTGCTGGGCATACGCGGTGCCAAGGGCTTTGAGTTTGGCGTGGGACCGAACCTGACGCCGCTCGGGGCCAGCCTGGTACTGGCCATGGGCACGTCTATTCAATCCAACGGCATCAACTTCCCCATCAACCTGGCCGTGGTACCGGGCAAAGACGGTACCCGCGTGAGCCTGCTGATTGGCTTCAATTCGCGGCACCGGTAGCTCACCACTACCGAGCTGCCGGGCTGCCCATACCTCGCCAACAAGATTTCGGCATTCCCTCATCCGCTTCAACCCTGCCGGCAACCGCAGCGTACAACATCCTAGAAATTCAAACTTCATACCCACCCTTTCTTTCGACCGTCATGGACCTTAATCAAAATAACATCAACGATAACACCGAGCTGAAAACTCGCGGCAACTGGAACCAGGTGAAAGGCGAAGCCAAGCAGAAGTGGGGCAACCTCACCGACGACGACCTGACTTACGAGGACGGCAAGCAGGACGAGTGGTTCGGCCGCATGCAGGAAAAAACCGGCCACGCGATGGACGACATCAAAGCCTGGTTCAGCCGGACCTTCTAAACTGATTTCTTTCCGATGAAGTAAGCGCCTTCCTCATCCACCGCTTATTTTCATCAGTAAAGGCCCTTTCTGTAACCAGAAGGGGCTTTTTCTATGTATACAGACAGCGCGGGGCTCGCGTATAGGCTGTAAGAAGGGCCACGGCTTGCCGGGCACCATTCTCACCGGTCGCCGGAGCCCGCGTAGCCTGCCGTCACCGTGCTTCTTAAGCTGCTAGTCGTTAGTTGGCAGTTGGTAGTAGGGTAACAATCGCCTGACTGACAACTGACAACAAGCAACTGACAACCCATTTACTTTTGAACGACTGCTTAGTCGTACCGCTTTCATGTCCGTATCCAACCCGCTGCTTGCCGCCGTTCCCCGTTCGCCCTCGTCCGGCATCAAAGCCCTGGCCCGGCTGGGCTTTGCCGCCATTGGCATCGTGTATCTGCTGATGGGCGTGTTGACGCTCCTGGCCGCCCTGGGCCAGCGCCAGGGTGCCCGCACCGATAAGGAAGAGGCCATGCAACGACTGCAGGAAGTGCCCGGCGGCAGCATACTGCTGGGGCTCATTGCCGTGGGGCTGCTGGGCTACATCGTGTGGCGCTTCACCCAGGCCATCCGCGATACGGAGGACAAGGGCTCCGGGGCCAAAGGGCTGGCCACGCGCCTGTGGTTTGTGGCCAGCGGGCTTTTCTACAGCGGCCTGGCGCTCTACGCCGGCCGCCTGGCGCTACCGGGCCGCGCCGAAAAGGGCGGCGACGCGCCCAAGTCGCTCACCGCCGAAGTCCTCAGCTGGCCCGGCGGCGACTGGCTGATTCTGCTGGCCGGCGTGGTCGTCATCGGCATTGGCCTGTTTCAGGGGTACCGGGCTTTTTCCGGGCGCTTCAAGTCTGATGTCGATGCCAGCAGCCTGTCGAGCACCCAGCAGCGGCTGGTGTACCGGGCGGCGCAGGTGGGCATTACGGCCCGGGGCATTGTGGTGGCGCTCATCGGCTATTTCCTGATACAGGCCGGCCAGCAGTCGCGGGCCGGGGCCGTGGGCAGCACCGACGAAGCCTTCGACCTGTTGGCCGCTATGGGTCCGGCCGCGCTGGGGGCCGTGGCCGCCGGCCTGGTAGCCTACGGGCTCTACATGCTGGTGCAGGCCAAATACCCGGTGCTGCGCGGCATTTAGCGGCTAGACTTCCACGGTTTCGGCCACGTAGTCGGCCAGGTACTGGTACCGCTCCGTGAGCCTGCCGCCTTTGGCAATGGTGGCCCGCTCGATTACGCCGGCCGCATCGTCGCCCACCAGGTGCGGAAACACGTTGTCGAGCAGCTGCCGGCCGAAGTCGCGGCTGGCGTTGCGGGGCAGCTCGCACGGCAGGTTATCCACGGCCATTTCGGTGATATTGGTGGGGCGCGAGTAGGCCGGCTCCAGCTCGCCGGTGGCGGGGTTGTAGTCGAAGGCCGGCTCCGCAATCGTGCTGCTGCGTTTGGTGGTGGGCACCGAGCCGTTCACGTCGCAGGTCACGTCGGCGATGGTGTTGATGCGGAAATCGGGGCGCTGGGTGTCGGCTTCGGAAAATAGCCTGGGGGCTGCCGGGTGCCAGTAGGCGCAGGCAATGAGCAGGTCCGTAACGGGCAGAAAGTTGCCGAAAGTCGACTCGTATTCCTGCGGGTTCTTATGAAAATCCTGGGTGTCCCACACCCGGCCGTCGCGGCGGCGGTTATAGTCAGAGCTCAGCAGTTGCGTGTACACGGGCTCGTTGAAATCGTGGTAGAGGTAGTCGTACACGCTCACCCGGCGAATGCCCATGCGGTCGAGCACCTCCAGCGCGCCCTGTGCCACGCGCCCCGAGCCCGTGATGGCCATTTTGATAGGCGGCAGCTTTTTCACCTTGAAAAATTCTTCCTGCATGTCGTCCATATCCACGCATTGGTGCGCGGGCCGGAGGCTGAATAGCTTGTGCTTGCGGCCGTAGGTGAGCAGGCCGTTGTAGGCCCCCACGATGCCGGCGTAGCGTCCAAACGCCACGATGCGCTCGCCGCGGGCATTGGTCAGCAGCTCGTAGTCGATAAGGGTAATGTTTTTGGCCAGCACGGCGCGCAGCAGGTTGCGGTTGGCGGGCTGCTTTTTCACGGTGTGCGAGAAAAACAGGTAGGTTTTGTTGGCAATGAGCTGGTCGGCGGGCACTTCCTTCACCCCCATCAGCACGTCGCAGTCGCTCACGTCTTCGCGCACTTCCAGGTCCAGGTCGCGGTACTCCTGGTCGGCGTAGCTGCGAATGGGGCTGCTTTGCACCACCACGCGCAGGCCGGGAAAGCTCGCCTGGGCTTCCACGCATTTCTTGGGGGTGAGGGGCACACGCTTGTCGGGCGGCGTTTTGCCTTCACGAATGAGGCCAATGGTGAGAGACATGGGGTGGGAATTGGGGTATAGAGGGAAAGAAAAACGTCATGCCGAGCGCAGCCGAGGCATCTCGCTCGCATCGTCTAACGATGGATTACTGCTGTACGCGAGAGGCCTCGGCTGCGCTCGGCATGACGGGCACGCGCCAAAATTACGATTTTGCCCGCAGTTCGTCGGGCCTTTTCGGGCGTACCTTTGTTAAGGAATCTGAACCCGAAACCCAACCTGCCGAAACGGCTTCCCACCAACCTATTATCGTCATTATGTCGTTGAAATTCTCGCCAGTCGACGTTTTTGAAGCCCGCCACAATGCGCCCGGGGCCGATGCCCAGGCCGCCATGCTCCGCGTCATCGGCGTGGACAGCCTTGAGCAGCTCATCGCCGAAACCATCCCGCCCGCTATTCGCCTGAAAAAACCCCTCGACCTGCCCGCCGCCCTCAGCGAACGGGCTTTTTTGGCGAAGTTCAAGCAGATTGCCGGCCAGAACCAGGTGTTCAAGTCCTACATCGGTCTGGGCTACCACGACACCACCATGCCGCCCGTTATCCAGCGCAACATTCTGGAAAACCCGGGCTGGTACACCGCCTACACGCCCTACCAGGCCGAAATTGCCCAAGGCCGCCTCGAAGCCCTCATCAATTACCAGACGATGGTAATTGACCTCACCGGCATGGAAATCGCCAACGCCAGCCTGCTGGATGAAGGCACCGCCGCCGCCGAGGCCATGCACATGCTGCACAGCCAGACCAAGAAAAAAGGCGCGCACCAATACTTCGTTTCGGAGCAGGTGCTGCCCCAGACCATCGACCTGCTGCGCACCCGCGCCACGCCGGTCGGCATCGAGCTGGTGGTGGGCGACCACCGCCAGATTGACCTCAGCGGCGACGGTTTCTTTGGGGCCATGGTGCAGTACCCCGCCGCCGACGGCGAGGTGTTCGACTACAAAGACTTTATCGCCGAAGCGCAGAAGAACAACGTTTTCGTGGTGATGGCGGCCGATTTGCTGGCCCTCACGCTCCTCACCTCGCCCGGCGAGCTGGGGGCTGATGTGTGCGTGGGCAACTCGCAGCGCTTCGGCGTGCCGATGGGCTATGGCGGCCCGCACGCCGGCTTCTTCGCCACCAAAGACCAGTTTAAGCGCGTGATTCCCGGCCGCCTCATCGGCCAGAGCATCGACGCGGCCGGCAACAAGGCCTACCGCATGGCCCTGCAGACCCGCGAGCAGCACATTCGCCGTGAAAAAGCCACCAGCAACATCTGCACCGCCCAAGTGCTGCTGAGCGTGCTGGCCGGCATGTTCACCGTGTACCACGGCCCGCAGCGCCTGAAGCAGTTTGCCACCAACACCCATCTGCTGGCCCAAACCCTGGCCGCCGGCCTCCAGAAGCTGGGCGTGGAGCAGACCAACGCGCACTACTTCGACACCCTGAACCTGCGCCTCGAAAGCGCCGAAATGCAGCAGGCCCTGAAGCAGGAAGCCGAAGCCGCCCGCATCAACTTCCGCTTCTTCGAGGATGTACGGGTAGGCGTTTCGCTGAACCAGAACACCGAGCTGAGCGACGTAGCCGACATTCTGGACATATTCGCCAAAGTGCTGGGCAAGGAAGCCGACCAGCTGGCCGCCGAGCTCGCCGAAGCCGAGCTGAGCTGGCCCACCAGCCTCATTCGCACCAGCGAGTACCTCACGCACCCCGTCTTCAACACGCACCACGCCGAACACGAGCTGCTGCGCTACATGAAGCAGCTGGAGAATAAAGACCTCAGCCTCGCGCATTCCATGATTGCACTCGGCTCGTGTACCATGAAGCTGAACGCCACCGCCGAAATGATTCCGGTGACCTGGCCCGAAATCGGTGGCCTCCACCCCTTCGCGCCCATCGAGCAGGCCAAAGGCTACGAGCAGATTTTCGCCGACCTGCAAACCTGGCTTTGCGAGGTGACCGGCTTTGATGCCGTGAGCCTCCAGCCCAATTCCGGCGCGCAGGGCGAGTACGCCGGCCTGCTGGCTATTCGCGGCTACCACGAAGCCCGCGGCGACCACCACCGCAACGTGGCCCTAATCCCATCGTCGGCCCACGGCACCAACCCCGCCTCGGCCGTAATGGCCGGCATGCAGGTAGTCGTGGTGAAAAGCTCCGAAGACGGCAACATCGACCTGGCCGACCTCAAGGCGCAAGCCGACAAGCACGCCGCCAACCTGAGCTGCCTGATGGTGACTTACCCCAGCACGCACGGCGTGTACGAGGAAACCATCATCGACATCTGCAACATGATTCATGAATATGGCGGCCGGGTGTACATGGACGGTGCCAACATGAATGCCCAGGTGGGCCTCACTTCGCCCGCCGCCATCGGGGCCGATGTGTGCCACCTCAACCTGCACAAAACGTTCTGCATTCCGCACGGCGGCGGCGGCCCCGGCGTGGGCCCCATCGGCGTAGTGGCCGCCCTGGCCCCCTACCTGCCGGGCCATGCCGTGGTGCCCGTTGAAGGCCGCGTGAACGGCGCGGTTTCGGCCGCGCCGTGGGGCTCGGCCAGCATTCTGCCCATCAGCTACGCCTACATTTCGATGATGGGCGGCGACGGCCTGACACGCGCCACCGAGCTGGCCATCCTCAACGCCAACTACATCAAGGCCCGCCTCGAAGCACACTACCCGGTGCTCTACACCGGCAGCCACGGCCGTTGCGCCCACGAAATGATTCTCGACTGCCGCCACTTCAAAAAGGCCGGTATCGAAGTTGAGGACATTGCCAAGCGCCTGATGGACTACAACTTCCACGCGCCCACGGTATCGTTCCCGGTAGCGGGCACGCTGATGATTGAGCCCACCGAAAGCGAAAGCAAAGCTGAGCTCGACCGTTTCTGCGACGCCATGATTTCCATTCGCAAGGAAATCTCGGAGGTGGAAGCCGGCCGCGCCGATGCCAAGGACAACCTGCTGAAGCACGCGCCGCACACCGCCGCTACCGTGCTGGCGCACGAGTGGACGCGCCCCTACACCCGCGAGCAGGCCGTGTTCCCGATGGAGTACGTGCGCGCCAACAAGTTCTGGCCCACCGTGAGCCGCATCGACTCGGCTTACGGCGACCGCAACCTGATTTGCAGCTGCACGCCGATTGAGCAGTACGTCGACCAGGAAGAGGAAATGGTGCAGGCCGACAAAGGCCCTTCGTACTAACAGAAACCGCAAAATCCCTAACGGATTTCACAAACCCAAAAAGCCCGATTCGTTGAATCGGGCTTTTTGGGTTTTAAGAGGAAGTGGCTTAATTAGCCTCGTTGGGCTGGTTTCGAACCAGTTTATTTCACTTTGCGGTTGCCGCGCTCGTTGCCGCGCTCGCCAAAGCAGCGACGGTCCATGTAGCCGGTCATGGTTTGGCCGTTCTTATCCAGCCGCACGCGCACGAAATACGCATTGATGGTATCGGTGACCTGCACTTCGTTGCCGGTAGTCATTTGGGCCAGCACGGTGGAGGTTTTCTTCATGCCATCGTACACGGGGCAGTCCACAATGGTGTTGTGCGCCACCGGAGCGCGGTCAGATGAGGCATTCTGCATTCGTTCGTCGCGAGCAGAAGAGCAGGCAGACGTCAGGCCCGCAGCGACCAAAACCAATAAGGCAGTTATTTTCATTGACCAAACAAAAGACATCGGGTGGAATTTTGGGAGTAAGGTAGGACGAAATCCGGTTAAGTCAAGCTTATGCAAAGATTTTCCAGTTGGTATCCAGTGCCATCCTGAGGCAAAACAGTTGAACGTAGCGCCCTATTTTTCCGTTAATAACGCAAGTACCGAAATGGCATTTTTATCGTTTTTGAAATTGCTTTTCATTCCTTTCTCTCAATTTGCACCCCTTTAATTTTATGAATTTCACCCTTCGTTTCCTGGGTCGCCCCACGCTGCTGCTCGCGGCCGGACTTGTATTGTTGCTGGGCCCCAGTGGCTGCACTACGGCCTCCCGCGTGGGGGTCACCAACGACTTTGACCATGCCGTAAACTTCCGGGCCTACAAAACCTGGGCCTGGTACCCGCAGCAGCCCCGCGATGCCGAAAGCGGCCCCGCCAAAGGCTACGAGTCGTTTCTCGACAAGCGCATGCGCGCCTCGGTAGCTTCGGAAATGACTCAGAAGGGCCTGACCGAAGTAACCACTGCCCCCGATATCTACGTGGCCTATAGTGCCCGCGTGGAGGATAAGCAGCAAGTCTCGCCGTACGGTAATGGCTTTGGCTACCCCTATGGCTATGGCTACGGTGGCTTCGGCCGGGGCTACTCGCCCGTGACGCAGTACAAGGCTGGCACCGTGGTCATTGACATCATCGATGCCCGCCGCAAGGAGCTGGCGTGGCGCGGTACCGGTCAGGCCCAGGTCAATCAGAACACCATTGACGAAGCAGAAACCCACCGCATTGTCAACGGCATCCTGAGCACCTATCCTCCCGGTAGTGCCGCCCAACGGTAAGCCCCTCATGGTCATAGAAAGCAAAAGAGCCCGTCCAAATTGGACGGGCTCTTTTGCTTTCTATTTATTTCGGCTACACCGGCACGTTTACGTGGCGCTCGGCGTGGTAGGAGCTGCGCACCAGCGGGCCGCTTTCCACGTATTTCAGGCCGCGGCGCAGGCCTTCTTCCTTGTAGTGAGCGAATTGGTCGGGGGTGATGAACTCGGCCACGTCGAGGTGACGCCTGGTGGGCTGCAGGTACTGGCCCAGGGTGAGGATGTCGAGGCCGTTGGCCACGAGGTCGTCCATGGCCTGGTACAGCTCGTCGGCTTTCTCGCCCAGGCCCAGCATGATACCGGATTTGGTGCGGTGGCCAGCGGCCTTGGTGCGGCGGATTTGCTCCAGGCTGCGGTCGTAGCGGGCTTGGGGGCGCACCAGGCGATAGAGGCTGCCCACGGTTTCGATGTTGTGCGAAATCACTTCCTGGCCGCCCGAAATCATCACGTCCAGCGCGTCCCAGTTGGCTTTCACGTCCGGAATCAGGGTTTCGATGGTGGTGCCGGGGCTGAGCTGCTTGGTGAGCACCACGGTTTCGTGCCACACGCTGGCCCCGCGGTCCTTCAACTCGTCGCGGTTCACGGAGGTGATGACGGCGTGCTTCACTTTCATGAGCCGAATGGCCTCGGCCACGCGGCGGGGCTCGTCGAGGTCGTACTCGGTGGGGCGGCCGGTGGCCACGGCGCAAAACGAGCACGAGCGGGTGCAGATGTTGCCCAGAATCATGAACGTGGCCGTGCCGGCACCCCAGCACTCGCCCATGTTGGGGCAGTTGCCGCTCTCGCAGATGGTGTGTAGCTTGTGTTCGTCCACGAGGCGGCGCACGGCGGCATATTCTTCGCCCACGGGCAGCTTCACGCGCAGCCAGTCGGGCTTGCGGGGGCGGGCAGGAGCAGCCGTTTCGGGCTGAATAACGGGCAAGTCAATCATTTTATCAATGAAGAATGAAGAATGAGGAATGAAGAATTACCCCTGGCCCATTCAGTATAATACACCAACAAATTTACGGCGCAAATGGCACTCCTTTCCCATTTGTGCGTGCCGTTGCCCGCTATTGAGAAATTCTTCATTCCCCATTCCTCATTAGGCGCAGCGTCAGGAGCGGTGGCCGAAATACAGCGTCAGGTAAACGGAGGGGAAAAACCGGCGGTTGAGGACGTCGCCTTCCACCGGGCCTTCGGGACTGAGGATGAGCAGGCGCTTCGTGTAGGCCTCCACCAGGAAGCCTACTTCCACGCCGGTCACGGCATCGCGGTAGCGACCGTACTCAAAGCTCAGGCCGCCCCGCAAATGAATGCCGGGCACCACCTTGGTCTGCCCGATGCCGCTGAACAGCGGCCCCCGGTCAAGAATGGCATCCTGGACGAAATGCTTGGTGGGGTCGAACTGCTCGTTCACAATTTCGTCGGTCGAAAGGTTGGGCACGCCCGTATTGGCATAGGTGCGGTCGTAGCTGATGTAGTAGGGCATGAGCAGGCCAATAGAAGGCCCCACGCTCAGCAGGCCGTTGACCTGCACCCCGGCATCGGCCGCCTTGCGAAACAGGATGCGCTGAATACCCACCGAGGGCCGCAAGGCGAATGCATAATTGGTTTTGCGCGGCACGTAGCTCCCACCCGCCAGCGACGTATACCGCTCCTCCTTGGAGTTCTTCAGCATCACCCCCTCTAGGCTCCAGAAGCGTAGCAGCCGGTCGTCGAGCAGGCGCGACGACCGGATGGAGACCCCGCCCAGCAGGCCGCCCTGGGTGTTGAAGTTCACGCCAAACACAAACTCCTTGCTGTATGACTGCTCGTCGGACGGCGCAGGCCCCACGGGCACGGCCGCCGCCCGCAAAGGAGCCTGGGCCCGCGCCCCGGCAGCCAGCAGCAGGCCGGTGGTCAGCAAACCAAAAAAACGACGGGTGGGGAAAGGATGCATGGTCGACAAAAAGCTAGCCCGACTAGGCGCCACGGGCACGGCGCACCAAGTAATACGTAATTTAGCTACGATAGAAACAACTCTGTAAAGATAACTCCCTGACTTAATGAGCACCGCCACCGTCCGCTACGCCGGCCACCTGCGCACCGAAGCCACTCACGTAGCTTCGGGCACTATTATTCAAACCGATGCCCCCGTCGATAATCATGGCCGGGGCGAAGCTTTTTCGCCCACCGACCTCGTGAGCACGGCCCTCGGCTCGTGCATGATGACGGTGATGGGCATCGTGGCCGAACGCCACCAGTGGGACCTGGTGGGCAGCTCCTTCGCCGTGGTGAAGCACATGAGCCCGGAAGCCCCGCGCCGCATCGCGCAAATCGACGTGACGTTTACCCTGCCCGCCTCGCTGGCCCCGAACGAGCGGACGCTGCTGGAGCGTGCGGCCCATACCTGCCCGGTGGGCCTGAGCCTGCACCCCGATGTGCGACAGAATATCGTGTTCGAATACAAGGAGTAAGGCAAACCAATGAATAAAAAAAGTCATGCTTCATCTTGTGTCCGCCTGCCGAAGCATCGCTACCGCAGGCGGACACAAGATGAAGCATGACTCGCTTTTTATCCTCAGCTATTCACGGCTGATTTCACATCATTGAGGCGGATGGCCATGTGCGAGGCATCAAAAGTGCAGGCACCGTCCTTGATGAGCAGCAGCTGCGGCGATTCGTGGCGAATGCTGAACTGCTCGGCAATCTGGGCCGAAAGGGGGCGAAAACGCAGCAGGTCGAGGTAATAGATGGGCAGGTCGAGGCCGCTATCGGCCCACTGCCGCTCAATCTTGCCCTTGGCAGCCGCGCTGATGGAGCAGGTAGTGCTGTGCTTGAAAATCAGGATTGGCTGCTCGTGCGAAGCACGGGCGAGGTCGGTAATTTGTTCAGATTCGGTGAGGGGAAGCCAGGGAGTCGACATTGAGACAACAAAAAGTTAGCAATAAAAAACAAAGAAGGAACCCGGCAGGGGGCCGGTGGTACGCTACTACAACCGGCAGCTACCAGTTGATTCCCGGGGAACAGCTCATTTTTTTTCCGGCGGCTTTTTGCGCCCGTCTTTCAGGGCATCTTTCTTATGCCGCAGGCCCAGGAAACCGGGTGGCTTGTCGTTGGGAGAGTTGCCGTTTTTGTAATGAAACTCGTCGCTGCCCACGGGGGCGGGCTGGGTGCTGGCCCCGCGCCGCAGGCGGTCGGGCGTCACATCGAGGTGGCTGTCTTTGTAGGGCGATTCGGTGCGCTGGGCTTCGCGCAGGGCGCGGCGGTTGGCGGCCTTCACCTGCGCGGGTTTTTCGCGCGCAATCTGGGCCTGGGCGGCGGGGCTGGCCAGCAACGCGGCGAATAGTAGCCCCAGGCCCAGCAGGCCGCTACGGCTTGCCCGTAGGTCCGGCATCGGGGGCGGGAGTGGGCATGGCTTCATCGGGCAGGGCATCGGCGGGTGCGGTGCCGGGCTGCTTGGGCGCGGGCCGGTGGTCGGGGCTGTAGTTGGGTTTTGCATGAAGGCCGAACTTGAAAAAACTGCGGATAGATTGCCAGGGGCGGAAAGGCTTCGACGTTTTGTTGACGCGGCGACGCATCAGCTTGGGCTTTTTCATCAGTCCCTGCTTGTCGTAGCGCACCGTGGGGCGTTCGGGCAAGGTTCGGGCCGCCTCTTCCGTCGGCACCGCCGCGGTGGCGGCTCCCGAAGGCGTCGATACGTCGGTAGCAGCTTCTTCGGAAGCGGCTGTTTTTTTCTTGAACAGGCCGCCCGATTCTTTACCGCCGGCCTTTTTACGGTCCTCAGCCGCCTTTTGCTGGGCCTTGAACTCGGGCGATGGCTTGGGCGTGGGCAGCCGGTAGGGATGGAAAATGGTACAGCCCCCCAGGCCCGCCACCAGCAGCACCGCCAGCAGGGCCCGAAGAACAACAGAAGGCAGACAATAGCTCACCGTAAAACGTGCGTAATCAGAAAGTAAGTAAGGAAAGGTACGAGCAGCCGGCGCGAAAACCACGCCAACCCGACGCGCGGTAAAGTTGTAACCAAACGTGTACCCCGAAATTTCATTTCGGCCCGTCAGCACGGCTGGCCTACCAGTCGTGCGCCGGTGCCGAAATGAAATTTCGGGGTACACGTTCTAGTACTGCCGCATCGCCAGTACCTGTTCGCGCAGGCGCTGCTGGGGCAGGAAGGCGGCTTCCAGCGGCGGGGCAAAGGGAATAGCGGTATCCAGCGAGGCCACCCGGCGCACGGGCGCATCGAGGTGCTCGAAGCAGTTCTCCCCAATCCAGGCAGCGATTTCGCCGCCAATGCCGCCGGTCATCGTGTCTTCGTGCAGCACGATGACGCGGCCGTTTTTCGCCACCGTTTTGCGCACCGCTTCCTGGTCCCAGGGCAGCAGGGTGCGTAGGTCGAGAATATCGGCCGATACGCCCAAATCCTGGCACACTTGCAGGGCCCAGCGCACGCCCATGCCGTAGGTGATGATGCTCAGCTCGTCGCCCTCGGCGGCCAGCGCGGCCTGGCCGATGGGCGTGGTGTAGTATGCTTCCGGCACCGGGCCGGAGAGACTGCGATAGAGCATTTTGTGCTCGAAATACAGGACCGGGTTGGGGTCTTCGAGGGCGGCGCAGAGCAGGCCCTTGGCATCGTGCGGGTTGCTGGGGTACACCACTTTCAGGCCGGGCACATGCGTGAACCACGCCTCGTTGCTCTGGCTGTGGAAGGGGCCGGCGGCCGAGCCCGCGCCGGTGGGCATGCGCACCACCACGTCGGCGTTCTGGCCCCAGCGGTAGTGGCTTTTGGCCAGGTTATTCACAATCTGGTTGAAGCCGCAGGTCACGAAATCGGCAAACTGCATCTCGACCATGCTTTTCTTGCCCTTAATGCTCAGGCCCAGCCCCACGCCCACGATGGCCGACTCGCACAAGGGCGTATTGCGCACCCGCGCCTTGCCGAATTCGGCCACGAAGCCCTCCGTGATTTTGAACACCCCGCCGTAGTCGGCAATGTCCTGGCCCATGAGCACGAGGTCGGGGTAGCGCTGCATGCTCTGCTTCAGGCCCTCCTGAATGGCGTCGATGAAGCGAATTTCTCTGCTTGGTGCTTGGTGCTTAGTGCTTGGTGCTTGGTTTTCGGTACCAGTATTCGACGAGCCAAGCACCAAGCTCTGAGCACCAGGCACCAATGGTGCGTACATGTCCGCGATTTCCTCCGCGATATCGGCCACCGGCATGGGCTCGGCATCGGCTTCCTGCAGGCCGGCTTCGATGGCGGCTTTGATGGTTTCGCGGATGCTGTGCCGGGCGGTTTCGGTGAGGATGCCTTCGGCGATGAGCCACTTTTCGTAGTTCTCCACCGGGTCTTTAGCGGCCCATTCTTCCATCAGGCTCTGGGGCACGTACTTGGTGCCGCTGGCTTCTTCGTGGCCGCGCATCCGGAAGGTGAGGGCCTCTACCAGCACGGGGCGCGGGTTTTGGCGCAGGTCCTCGGCTAGTTTTTTCACCATCGAATACACTTCCAGCACGTTGTTGCCGTCTACCTGCACGGCTTCCATGCCGTAGGCCGGGCCTTTGTCGACGAAGGATTTGAAGCGGAACTGCTCGTTGCTGGGCGTGCTCAGGCCGTAGCCATTGTTTTCAATCATGAAAATGACGGGCAGCTGCCACACGGCAGCCACGTTCAGGGCCTCGTGGAAGTCGCCTTCGCTGGCCCCGCCGTCACCGGAATACGTTAGCGTGACCTTGGGCTTTTTATCGAGCAAATCGGCCAGGGCGATGCCGCCAGCCACGGCCAGCTGCGGCCCGAGGTGCGAAATCATGCCCACAATGTGGTGCTCGTTGGTGCCGAAGTGGAAGCTGCGGTCGCGGCCCTTGGTGTAGCCGGTGCGCTTGCCCTGCCACTGCGCAAACAGGCGGCCTAGCGGCACCCCGCGCCCCGTGAACACGCCCAGGTTGCGGTGCAGCGGCAAAATGTACTCGTCGGCCTCCAGGGCCAGGGTGCTGCCTACCGAAATGGCCTCCTGCCCGATGCCCGAAAACCACTTGCTCACTTTGCCCTGGCGCAGCAGAATCAACATTTTTTCCTCAATCAGCCGGGGGCGCAGCAGGTGCTGGTAGAGGTGCAGGAGGGTTTCGTTGGAGTGGTCGTGGCGGTCGAAAGTCATGGAGTGTAGCGGGTGGGTTGGGAGCGGCAAAGGTAGCGGGCGGGGCGGGCCTATATTTGGTTTCCTTCCAAGTTGTTCTACTCTGCTCTTATGCGCCTCATTGCCTTATTTTTTGTATTGTCCGGGCTGTTAGCAGCTAGCTCCGCCGGTGCTCAGGCCCCAACCAGCGCGCCGGCTTCGCAATGGGGCTGGGGCATTCGCATTGGGGTTGGGCCGGGTTCAACCCCCTATGGTAACGGCCGCCACGACTATCGCCAGACCTACACCGGGGCAATGGCCAGCTTGCTGGCCACCCGCTACTTTGCTGGCCCAAAAGCCAGTCTGGCACTCGAAGCATTGGCAGAAAATCAGTCGGTGCGCGTCGATTACCAGCAATCGAGTCCATCCCCCAATTTCCGCCCTCAGACGCTGACCCAATGGCGACTGTTTGTCCCAATTTGCCTGCGCACCGGCGCGCCCAATAGCCGCGCCCACCTGCTGGTGGGGGCTGGCCCTACGCTTCGGCTCGGCTCCCCGACTTCCGACGCGGCCTATTATCCGCGCCGAGCCGAGCTTACGCTGCTGCTGGGTGCGGAGGTACGTCTGCTGCCCTGGCACCGCTACGAAACCACACTAGGCCTGCGCGTTCACGCCCCGCTCACGCCGTCTTATGATTACGGCTATCCGGTTGCCTACACCAATCAGGGCACCTATTTGGAAGCAGAAAACCGACGCGAAGGCTTCACCCGTTGGTTTGGCCTAGTGCTCGCCACCACGATTTATCCGGCGGCCGGCAAGTAAATTACTTCGGGAAGATTAGTTGGAGAACGGTTGAGGTGTAAACAAAGCCATTGCACTAACAGAAGTATAAAATCCGGCTGCGGCCGGGCATCTATCTTCGTAGCCGCTTTTCCTTGCCCATTCCACTTTTATATGGCCCGACTTCTACCCGCTGGCATTCTGCTTCTGGCAGCTACCACCGCCACAAAGGCTCAGCAGATTGATTCGCTTGCGACCCCAGCCACGGATAGTCTCCGTGCTGCTCACTCACATTTGACGAGCTGCCCGGCCACCAGCGTAACTACTACCCCAGACTCGCCGCTCCCAGCCTTCACCACCATTCAACCCATGCTCAGCCGGGTGGCTGGGGTGCAGGTGACGCCCTACTCCGGCGCGCCCGGAGCGTGGAGTACTGTACGTATCCGGGGCGTGGCCAACGTGACGGGCAGCAGCCAGCCGCTGTACGTGGTCGACGGGGTGCCCGCTTACAATACCGACGTGACGCCGGAAAAGTGGGATGGTGCCAGCTCATTTTTCAGCAGCAACTCCAACACAAACCGCACCCCACATACGCCCACGGCCAACCCCTTATTGGATATTCCGGTGGATGATATTAGCACGATTGAGGTAGTGAAGGGCGCGGCAGCCACGGCCCGCTATGGCATGCAGGGCACCAACGGCGTTATCCTCATCACGACCAGGCGCGGAGCCGACGGCCGCACCGCGCCCCAGCCGCTGCGGGTGCGCTACGCTGGCTGGGGCGGCGTGCAGCAGGTGCGCCAGCGCTATGCCCTGCTCAATGCCCGCCAGTTTGCGGGCATTGCAAACGAGGCCGCTTCTACCAACGGCCGGCCGGCCCCCTACTCCCCTACCGACCTGGCCAGCCTGGGCGAGACCGACTGGCAGGACCGGGTGTTTCGCGTGGCCGGCATTCAGAGCCACAACCTGAGCATCGACGGCCTCGCCCGCCGCACCCGCTACTACGTGGCCGCCGACTACCTGCGCCAAACCGGCGTGGTAATCGGCTCCGACCTGAACCGCTACCAGCTGCGCGCCAACCTCGACCAACAGCTCACCAGCAAGCTCAGCCTCGGGCTGCGGGCCAGTGCCAGCCAGACCGACCAACGCTACGCCGGCACTGAATTCGACGGGCGACCACTGCTGCAAAATGCCTTGGTGGGAATTCCGGTAGCATCGGCCCATAACGCCGACCCCGTCCCCAACCCACTCGAACAAGTAACTTTTTTCTACAACACCCCGCGCACCCGCCGCCTGCTGGCCCAGCTCAGCGCCACCTATGAGTTTAGTCCCGAACTGATGCTAACCATGCGCGGCAGCCGCGAGCAGGCCGATACCCGGGAGCTGGGCTACGCGCCCGAGAACTTTCTAGCGCCGGTGCCAAACGTCGTCGAAACTGCGGCCAGCACCACCAACCAGCACAATTGGGTTGCCAATGCCGTGCTCCACTACCAACACACGTTCGCCAACCGGCACGCCCTCATCACCACCCTCACCTACCTGCGCCAGCAGTACGAGCGCAAGCTGGAGTATCGCATGCAAACGCCTTTTAGCTCCAGCTTTTTTCGGGTTGAGGAGAAGGGCAACGCCATTCACAGCCCTTCGGCCAGCTTCGTTTATACCTACGACGGGCGGTACGAAGTGCAGGGCTCGCTACGGGCCGAAATGGTTTTCGGCACCGGCAACCTTGCCGACAATTCGCACTGGCTGCCCGGTGGCCAGCTGAGTTGGCATGCCAATAAAGAAGCTTTTCTGGCCGGAGCCACTTCGTTGAGCGACCTCACCCTTTGGGCCGGCGCGGGCCAGACCAGCACCTTTTTCTCGCCCGACCGCACCACCCACCACGATGCCGGCCTGCGCCTGGGCCTGCTCGGCGGCCGCCTCACCCTGGAAGCAGCGGCCTACCAGCGCCGCACCCGCCACGCCCAAACCGTGCTGCCTTACGAGCTTCCCAATGGCCAGAGGCGTAGCCTATTCCCCGACGTGAAGCTACTGAACCAAGGCCTGGAGCTGACGCTGGGCAGCACCTGGCAGGCGGGCAGCGTCAGCGGCACCACGCAGCTAGCCGCCGCCACCAACCGCAACGAGGTCGAGGACACCGACCTTTTCTTCGCCAACGCCCCCTTCAACGTGCTGGAAAAGGGCCAGCCCCTGAGCCGCTTCTTCGTGTTTGAGCAGAACGGCACCTATCCCGTTGGCTCGCCCCTCGCCGGCCAGGTCCGCTTCCGCGACCGCAACGGCGATGGGAGAACCGGCTTCGGCGATGGCTACTACCAGGGCAGCGGCCTGCCCCGCTACACCCTCAACGTGTATCAGCAGCTGCGCCTGCGCCGTTTTCAGCTGGAAGCGCAGCTCGACGGCTTGTTTGGCTACCAGATTCTGAACCAGACGCTCCGATACCTGGACGACCCCTCGGGCTTTGAAAACAGCTCGGCCCGCGCCCTCAATTACTGGACTCACGGCAATCAGAATACCTCCGTGCCCCGGCCCGGCACCAATCCATCGCCTTACCTCAGCAACCAGGCCCTGGCCAACGGCAACCATGTGCGCCTCTCGCAGCTCACCATCAGCTACGACGTACTCCCCACCGGCCCGCGTAAAATCAGCGTGTGGGTGGGCGGCCAGAACCTGTTCGTGACCGGCAACTACCGCGGTTTCGACCCCAACGTAAGCAGCGGCGGGGCCGCCCCGCTCTACGCCGGCCAGGATGCCAGCGTGTACCCCGTAGCCCGCGTGTGGCAGCTGGGCGTGCGGGCAGCTTTTTAGGGGCGAAGCACCAACTGCGGAATGGGTCGTGGAAGAATGCCATTCTACCTTTTATTCATTGGCAGTTTTTCGTCCTCTATGCTGGTCGATAACGCCCTGCGCCGCATTGCACGACTATTTCAGCACGCCTTTACTAAACGTGCTGTACAATATGGACCGCGTGACGAACCCCCTGGCCGCAAGGGCCTTGCGCTCCTCCTGAAGCATCTGTTTCGGCGACCAAGGCAAGCTCAGCCGACACGGCCTTTCCCAAGCATGCGGAAACAGCTCCACACCGTGGCCGGCGTACCGGTGTGATGCCACACGGAAATAAAACTCCATCCACTTGGCCTTTCCGCTTTGCCTGCGCCCCTTTTCGCCCCTTTTAAGTTGTTAGTCATTAGTTGTCAGTTGTTAGCAAAATGGCAATCAGCTGACTGACAACTAACAACGAGCAACTAATAACCCGTTTGCTTTTGAACGACTGCTTAACGCTACTTTGGCAGATTAACTTGTCGGCGTAACGTTAACTCGGCCCAAAAATTTCTCTTTTCCGGGCTGCTGCCCTTCTGATATGTCGCTCACTCCTTCCCGGGCTTTGTACGGACGCATTGGTCTCGTGCTGCTCGTTGTGGCCTTGGCTTACCTGCCGCTGTTCTGGCTCCTGACCAGCCACCCGGTGCAGCAGTGGGACGAAGCTCGCACGGGGCTCAATGGCCTGAACATTGTGCGCAACCACGAGTGGCTGATAATGCGCGACGGCGACCAGCTGCCCGACCTGTGGAACTGCAAGCCGCCGCTGTGGCCCTGGCTGCTGTCGCTCAGCTTCCGGCTGCTGGGGCCCGGCGAGCTGGGCTTGCGCCTGCCGGCCGCGCTGGCGGCGCTGGCCACCGTGCTGGCGGTTTTCCAGGCCGGGCGGCGGTGGCTGGGCGGGTGGGAAGGCGGCCTGCTGGCCGCGCTCATCCTGCTCACTTCGGGGGGCTACATCAGCCTGCACGTGACCCGCACCGGGGATTTCGACGCCTTTCTCACACTCTGGACCACGCTGGGCACGCTGGCCTGGCTGCGTTATTTAGCCGAGGGCCGCCCGCGCCACGCCTGGCAGGCGGGGGCATTCTTCTTTTTGGCGGCTTTCACCAAAGGCGTGGCGGGGATGCTGTTCGGGCCGGGGTTGGTGCTGGCCACTTTTGCGCTGGGCCAGGGCCAACGACTGCGGCGGCCGGCGCCCTGGCTGGCGCTACTGGGCTTAGTTGCGGGCATGGCCACGTGGTATGTGGTGCGCGAGCACGCCGGGCCGGGCTACCTGCAGGCCGTGTGGGACTTTGAGCTCGGCGGGCCAGCGGCCAACCAGCTGGAAGGGCACCTCACGGAATGGTGGTATTACGTGGTGAACTGGATGGAGACAAAGTTCATGTACTGGCTGGTGCCGGCGCTGCTGGGCGGCCTGCTGGGGTGGCGGCTGCCTGCGGGCAGCCCCGGCCGATACCTGGCCCGGCTGGTGGTGTGCGTGGCGGGCACCTTTATGCTGGTGCTGGCCCTTACCCAAACCAAGCTGCCGTGGTACGACGCCCCCATGTACCCGCTGCTGGCGCTGCTGGCAGCCAGCGGCCTGCTCCAGATGGCCCGCGCCGTGGCGGCGCAGCAGCACTGGCGGCCGGGCCCCGCGGGGCGGCTGGCAGCTTTGGCGCTGATAGCGGCGCTGCCGTACTGGGCCCAGTGCCGGGCCCTGGCGCGGGTCTACGACGCGCGCTACAACGTGCCGGCACTGCGGCTCGGCACCCACCTGCGCCACCAGGCCCAGGCCGTGCCCACACTGCGGGCGTACCTGCTGGCCGGGGACACCACGTTCAACGACAGCCCGGTATTCTACCGCATGGCGGCGGAAATGCGCTTTGGCCACCGCATCCGGCGGGTGCCGCCGGCCGCAATCCACGACAGTGCGGGGGTCGGAGAGCGGGTGGTGGTGTGCGGGGCCGCCCTGCGCCACCGCTGGGAGCAGGAGTACCGCACCCGCGTGGAGCTGCAAACGGATTCGTGCGTGACCCTGCGGCTGGAGGCTCGCCGGTAACTTTCGGCCCCGCCGGCCTGTATTGCTAGCGGGCCGCCCCATCGGGCTTGTTTCCGGCTCCTCTATTTCGCCATCTTTGCTTCATGATTCAATTTTCAGAATTCACCCTCGATAACGGCCTGCGCTGCATCGTGCACGAAGATTTCAGCACGCCCATGGCCGTGCTCAACGTGATGTACGACGTGGGCTCGCGCGATGAGGACGCCGGGCACACCGGCTTTGCCCACTTGTTTGAGCACCTGATGTTCTCGGGCTCGGTCAATATTGCCAGCTACGACGAGCCCCTGCAGCGCGTGGGCGGCGAAAACAACGCCTTCACCTCCTCCGACGTCACCAACTACTACCTCTCGCTGCCGGCGGCTAACCTCGAAACCGGCTTCTGGCTCGAAAGCGACCGGATGCTGAACCTGGCTTTCTCCGAAAATGGCCTCGAAGTGCAGCGCAAAGTGGTAGTGGAGGAGTTCAAGCAGAGCTACCTCAATCAGCCCTACGGCGACGTGTGGCTCCAGCTCAAGCCCCTCGCCTACCGCACCCATCCCTACCAGTGGAACACCATCGGCAAGGAGATTTCGCACATCGAAAACGCGGTGATGGACGACGTGCGCGGCTTTTTCCAGAAACACTACGCCCCCCAGAACGCCATTCTGGTAGTGGCCGGGGCCGTGAGCGAAGCCGACGTGCGCCGCTTGGCTGAGAAGTGGTTCGGGCCCATTCCCGGCGGCCCGGCCTACCAGCGCCAGCTGCCCACCGAGCCGGCCCAGACCGAAGCGCGGCACCTCGCCGCCAGCGCCCCCGTGCCCCTGAGCGCCCTCTACAAAGCCTACCACATGCCCGCGCGCAGCGATGAAGGCTACCACGCGGTAGACCTGCTCAGCGACGTGCTGGGCCGGGGCAAGTCGGCCCGCCTGCACCAGCGCCTGGTGAAAGAGCAGGCCCTGTTCAACAATATTTCGGCTTCCCTCACCGGCTCGCTCGACCCCGGCCTGCTCGTCATCAGCGGCAAGCTGAACGAGGGCGTGGACTTGAAGGCTGCCGATGCCGCCATCGAAGCCGTGGTAGCCGAGTTTCTGGCCGAAGACGTGGATGCTCAGGAGCTGGAGAAAGTAAAAAACCAAGCCGAAAGCAGCCTGGTCTTTGGCGAAATCGACCTGCTGAACCGGGCCCTTAACCTGGCCTACAGCAAGCTGCAGGGCGACGCCAACCTGGTGAACGACGAAAGCCGCCGCATTCAGGCCGTGACCGTAGCCGACGTGCGCGCCGCCGCCCAGAGCATTCTCCGCCCCGAGAATTGCAGCACGCTGTATTACGAGGCCGTGGCTGCCGAGTAGCAAAGCGGCAGAATTTTGCCCCAAGGGGCACAAAATCGAACGTCATGCTGAGCGAAGTCGAAGCATCTCTACCGCGCAACTAATCAAATATTAGTATTGCGGTAGAGATGCTTCGACTTCGCTCAGCATGACCGTTTTTTTTACGTTTGGCTTTGGCCGTTATAGCAAGCTCTACCTGCTACTTGACTTTCACCTTAACCTTCGTTTTGCCCGGCGCTACCGGCATCGTGTTATCCCGGTTTAGCGAACTGTTGGCGGGCTTTTTATAGGAAGGGCGGCGCGGGCGGTTATCGTTGTAACCACCGTTATTGTTGTAGCCTACCTGCTTACGCATGGGCACGCCGGGAGCCAAATAGGCCGTGCCGTCTTTGATATCCTGCGACACGCCGGCTCCGTAGGGCTTGCCGGTATGCGGGTTGATGTTCGGGGCCTTGCGCGCACCGCGAGTGGAATAAGGCGCGATTTTTTTGCGGGCCGCGCGGGGCCTGGTTTGGGCGCTGGCATCAGCCACCATAAAGGTAACGAGCAGCAACGAAGCGAAAAGATACCGGAGCATAATAGCGGAGGATTGGGAACAGATACGAATGATACAGCGGTGGCCTACGCGCCAGCGTCAACGGCGAATCGGCTCCCATCATACGCGTAACGGCCGGAAATGGCTATTGGCGAATAACGGAAGCCGATGCAAATTACGAGGCGTACCCCGCATCAGGTTTGGCGGAATGCCCGGTGCTTAGTTGCCGAGCGTGGTTTGGGTGCTGGCGGGCTTGCGGGGCGGGCGCACGCTGTAGGGCACGGGCGCGTTGGTGGTCCGGATGTGAATGGGCATGCCGGGGGCAGCGTACACGTTGGCATTGTCAATTTCGCCGCGCGAGCTGGCAGCGGGCGCGCCAGCCTCCCAGCCGCCGTTGGCAGCGGTGTTGGCCGAGGCTACGGCCGTCTGCTCTTCGAGGGGAGGCCAGCCATCGTTGGCGAGGGCCGCGGCGGGCACCGTTTTCAGGGCTACGCGGCGGGCTTTCTTGGCCTTGCGGGCCGCGACTTTCACCGATTTAGTGGTCGTCTTTTTGGTGGTAACGGCAACGGGAGCAGTCTGAGCACTGGCTTCAGCCAGCAGGAACATGGACAGGGCGAGAGTAAGGAAGGAGCGAACCATGGCTGAAGGCTGAATTGAAGATTGGAAAAACACGTTTATTTCGGAGTTGTGAGGGTACAAATCGAAAAGTGTGCCAATTTTCGATTTCGCTTATTTATCCGCTGATGTTACGAAGTAAAGTGTAGCGCGGACTTTGTAGTCCGCGAGTCAGCACCGTTTAGTGGTTATAACGGCGCTGACTCGCGGACTGCAAAGTCCGCGCTACATCCCCCGAGGCGCTTTAACAATGAGAGTGCGTAACAGCAGTTATCCGTTCGCCAATATCCATTCGCCAATTTTTCAACAAGCCTAAAAAAAGCCTGCCGACCCCGGTTTTCACGGAGCCGGCAGGCTTGCATCACTTTTTAAAACAAGTTAGGCCATCGGCCGCTGGCTGGCAGCGGCGGCCGGACTACCAACCCATGGGTTCGGGTGCTTTTTTCTTGGCGGCCGGAGCCTTGCCAGCGGGTGCCTTAGTGGCGTTTTTCGACTTAGCCGTCGCGGTTTTAGCGGCAGCACCACCGGAGGCTTTGGTGCCGGTGGCGCTCATTTCGGCACCTTCGGTGGATGCGGGGGCCGGGGCGGGCACGGCGGCCGGGGCGGGCGCGGGGGCTGCTACGGCTACTTCGATGGGACGCGGGGGCCAGGGCTTGGGGCGACGCACTTTGCGGTTGGTGCGCCGCTCACGCACGGCGGCGGCCTCATCGGCCATCACGCTGCGGCCACCCCGGAGCTGCACCGGCGTGCCGGGAGCCACCGAAATACCCAGGCCACCGGTGGCAGCGGAGGAACCCCCACCGCCGCCAAAACCGGCGGCGGCTGGCGCTGGCGCAGCAGTGGCTTCGGGTGCCGCGGCCGACATTTCAGGTGCGGGAGCAGCGGCGGCCCCGCCGTTCTGGAGGGATTTCTGACCGGCGGCCTGCGACGCGCTGCTCTTGGTCGTTTTTTTAGCCGGGCTCTTTTTGGGCGTATCCCACCCGCTGGGTGCGTCCCAGCCGCCCTGGGCGGAGGCGGAAGTAACAAGCCCCCCGGTAATTAGCAGAAAAAACAACGCACTTTTCATGGCGGATAATTTACGTAGATGAATACTGGGCAAGTTAACTGAATGTGTTTGCGAATCGTTCGGCCAGGGCCCGTCCCTTGCCGTAACTTTGCAGCCTATGATGCAGGAATTAATTGCCGCACTTGCGGCCGAAATTACAACGGCCGAGCTGAATAACGCGGCGGCCCTCGATGCGTTTCGCATTAATTACCTCGGCCGCAAGGGCCGGCTGGCTGACTTGTTCGACCAGCTAAAAACGGTGCCCGCTGAAGAGAAGCGCGCCGTTGGCCAGCAGCTCAATGCCCTCAAGCAGCAGGCCCAGGCCCATTTCGACGCCGCCCAGCAGGCTGCCGAAGCCGCTGCCGACAACACCCCCGCCAATCCCGATTTCGACTATACCCTGCCCCCCGTACCCAATGCGCTGGGTACCCGCCACCCGCTAATGCTGGTGCGCGAAGAAATGCTGCGCGTATTCGCCCGCATCGGCTTTGCCGTAGCCGAGGGGCCCGAAATTGAGGACGACTGGCACAACTTCACCGCCCTCAACTTCCCCGAAAACCACCCGGCGCGGGACATGCAGGACACGTTTTTTGTAATGAGTAACTCGGTGAATGAGCGAATGAGTGAAGCGCCGGAGGGCCCAAGCGACGCACCATCCATTCACTCAGCCACTCATTCACCCACTCACTCATTGCTCAGAACCCACACCAGCACGGTGCAGGTGCGCGTGATGGAAACCGAGCCGCTGCCCATCCGCCGGGTGATGCCGGGCCGGGTGTTCCGCAACGAGGCCATTTCGGCGCGGGCGCACATGATGTTTCATCAGGTGGAGGGCATTTTCATTGACGAAGGCGTGAGCTTCGCCGACCTCAAGCAAACGGTGTACTACTTCGTGCAGGAGCTGTTCGGGGCCGATATCAACATCCGCTTCCGCCCCAGCTTCTTCCCCTTCACCGAGCCCAGCGCGGAGATTGACATCACCTGCCTGATTTGCAAGGGCGCGGGCTGCAACATCTGCAAGTATTCGGGCTGGGTCGAAATCGGCGGCTGCGGCATGGTGGACCCCGCCGTGCTCGAAAACGCCAAAATCGACCCCGAAAAATACTCCGGCTACGCCTGGGGCATGGGCATTGAGCGCATCGCCATGCTCAAGTACCAGATTAAGGACCTGCGGCTGTTTACGGAGAACGACATGCGGTTCCTGCGGCAGTTTGAGGCGCTGAGTTAACCTGATTAACCGTGATTCCGCTGATGGGGTCCATCCCGTGTTCGGGCCCGTGGAATCATTTGTCCGGCTCATCAACTTCCTATTATACCCAGCAGTTAAGAAAAGCAGCGCAATCCGTTTAATCGGCGCCAATCAGTGATTTATGAAAGTTAGAAATCAGACCACCAATAAAGTAAACGTCATCACCCTCGGCTGCTCCAAGAATATCGTGGACAGCGAAGTGCTGATGGGCCAGCTCGTGGCCAACGACTTCGACGTAACCCACGAGGCCGAGAAGTCGGACGCCAACATCGTCATTATCAACACCTGCGGCTTTATCGATAACGCCAAGCAGGAAAGTATCGACACTATCCTGCGCTACGCGGAGGAGAAAGAGGCCGGCCGCCTGGATAAGCTCTACGTAACGGGCTGCCTCTCGCAGCGCTATAAGGACGAGCTGGAAGTAGAAATCCCGCAGGTAGATGCCTATTTCGGCACCCTGGAGCTACCCCAGATGCTGAAGGTGCTCAACGCCGACTACAAGCACGAGCTGATTGGGGAGCGTCTGATTACAACGCCCAGGCACTACGCCTACTTCAAAATCGCGGAGGGCTGCAACCGGCCCTGCTCGTTCTGCGCCATCCCGCTGATGCGCGGCAAGCACGTCGACCGCAAGATTGAGGACCTGGTGAAGGAAGCCAAGCGCCTCGCCAGCATGGGCACCAAGGAGCTGATTCTCATCGCTCAGGACCTGACGTATTACGGCCTGGAAGCCTACGGCGAGCGCAAGCTGGCCGACTTGCTCCGCAACCTGTCCGACGTGAACGGCATCGACTGGATTCGCCTGCAATATGCCTACCCATCGCAGTTTCCGCTGGATGCGCTGGACGTGATGGCGGAGCGCGAAAACATCTGCAAATACCTCGATATGCCCTTGCAGCACGGCTCCGATGCCATGCTGAAAAGCATGCGCCGCGGCATCACCAAGCGCCGCACCATTGAGCTGGTAGATACCATTCGGCAGCGCGTGCCGGGCATTGCGCTCCGCACCACGCTCATCAGTGGCCACCCGGGCGAGACGGAACAGGACTTCCAGGAAATGTATGATTTTGTGGAGCAGACGCGGTTTGAGCGGCTGGGCATCTTCACCTACTCGCACGAGGAAAACACGCACTCGCACACCCTCGTCGATGACGTGCCGGCCGAGCTCAAGCAGGAGCGCGCCGACGCCATCATGGAGCTGCAGCAGGGCATTTCGATGGAGCTGAACGAGGCGCGCGTGGGCCAGACCTACAAGGTGCTGTTCGACCGCAAGGAGAGCGGCCACTTCGTGGGCCGTACCGAGTTTGACTCGCCCGAGGTGGACAACGAGGTGCTGGTGCCGGTGGAACGCGACACCTTCGTGCGGCTGGGCGACTTTGCTAACGTGAAGATTACGGCGGCCACGGACTTCGATTTGTACGGGCTTTTGGTGAAATAACCTGAACCGGTAGTTGGGATGAAAGCGCGCCTGAACGAGCACGACGTCGACTACCAGATTGAGGGACCGGCAGGCCCCGGCGCGGCCGAAATCCTGCTGGCTACCGACACGGACCTGACGGCCGGCGCGGCCTGGACCACCGCCGGCTACACCGTGGCCCCCTGGCTGACACCGGCCGAAAACGCCACGCTCCGCGAGGGACTGGCCGAGCTGCTGCGGGCGGCGGTGCGTGCCACCGGCCAGGCCGTGTCGTCGGATTGGCCCGTGACGCGCTATCACCGGGTGGTGGGCAACGATGATGCCCGCCACCTGGCCGTAGTTAACCAGACCAAGAGTTACCCACTGGAGGCCCTGCCCGTGCCCGTGGCGTACCTCGAAGCGCGGGTATCGGCACTGTGTGGGCGCAGGGTACGGGTGTATAACCCGGCCACGGGAAAGGCCGAATTTCACCTGCGTATCGTGCGGCCGCACCGTTCCGACAACAACCCGCTGCACCGCGATGTGTGGCTCGACCAGCTGCGCAACGGGGTGAACATTTACTTTCCCGTGGCGGGCAGCACCGCTGATTCTTCGCTGGCGCTGGCCCCTGGCTCGCATTGGTGGACCGAGGACCAAACCACCCGCACCCACGCCGGCGCGGTGTATAATGGCACCCAATACAGCGTGCCCGGCCTCGTGGATTCGGCCCAGCTGCTGCACCTACTGCGCCCCAACCCGGGCCCCGAGGAGGTGCTGATTTTCTCCCCGTATCTGCTGCACGGCGGGGCGGTGAACCTGAACGACGACCAGACGCGCATTTCGCTGGAAATGCGGTTTTGGGCCGTTTGATGGTGGAAACTGGCAACTTTTGAGCCGGGGCCGGGTTTTGTGCGGACTTTTGCGGTACCTGTCCCCTACCGGCCCGCGCCCCTACCCCATGCCCACCAACTGTACGACCCTCTCCTACGCCGAAACCGGTGCTTTCTCCAGCCTGCTGACTGACTACATTGTCCGGAATCCGGCTTTAGCGCCGTTCTACCACCGCTTTCCATCGCTGGAAAACTTCGCCGCTCAAATCGAGGAGAAAAAGGCTGTGTACACGCCCGAAGCCCGCAAACGGCTGGTGGCGGCCCTGCGCGACCAGTACGGCATGGCCCCCGAGCCGGAACCGGCCATCGAGAATAATATCCTGCTGCTGGGCGAGCCCACCACTTTCACCGTGACCACCGGACACCAGCTCAACCTGCTCACGGGGCCGCTGTATTTCATCTATAAAATCGCCTCGGCTATCAAACTAAGCCGTGACCTGAAGGCGAAATACCCGCAGTACGATTTCGTGCCGGTGTACTGGATGGCCACCGAGGACCATGATTTCGCCGAAATCAACCACCTCTCGCTCTTTGGCAAAACCTACGCCTGGGACGCGGCCAACACTGGCGGCCCGGTGGGCCGCCTCCCGCTCGACGGCCTGGCCGAGCAGCTCCTGAGCCAGCTGCCGCCCGAGGTGCCCACCGCTTTCCACAAGGCCTATACCGAATCGAAAACCCTGGCTGAAGCTACCCGCAAGCTGGCCGATGCGCTGTTTGGCGAGTTCGGACTGGTGACGCTGGATGCCGACCGGCCGGCCCTGAAACAGGCGCTGGTGCCGCTGCTGGAAAAAGAACTTTCCGGACAGGTCTCCAACGCCGCCGTGCAGGCTACCAACGCCCGCCTCACGGCCGCTGGCTACAAACCGCAGGTGTATTCGCGGCCCATCAACCTGTTTTTCCTCACCGACGAAGGCAAGCGCGAGCGCCTGGAGCCCGATGTCAGCGGGGCCGACTGCGTGGAAGTCACCATTCGCAACACGGCCAAGTGCCACAGCCAGGCCGAGCTGCTGGCCCTGGCCCAGGCGCACCCCGAGCAGTTCAGCCCCAACGTGGTGCTGCGGCCGGTGTACCAGGAAATGCTGCTGCCCAATTTGGCCTACATCGGCGGCGCGGCGGAGGTGGCGTATTGGTTGCAGCTGAAGGACGTGTTTGCGGCCTTTGCCGTACCCATGCCGATGGTGCTGCCCCGCAACTCGGCCGAGTACATCAGCCGGGCCAACGCGGGCAAGCTGAAGAAGCTGGGCCTGACCACCCACGAAATATTTCGCCCGCTGCCCGAGCTGAAGAAGCAAGTCGGGGCCGCGCTGGGCCAGGAAGAAATCAGCCTGAAAGAACAGCAGCAGGCTCTGGCCGCCGCCTTCCAGCAGGTGCAGGACGTGGCCCAGCGCCTCGACCCGACGCTGGTAAAAACCGTGGCTGCCGAAGCCCAGAAGGCCGCCGCAAGCCTCGCCGGCCTCGAAAAGCGCCTGAGCAAAGCCGCCGAAACCAAGCACGAAACCGCCTACACGCAGCTGGCCACGCTCAAGGAAAAGCTTTTCCCCGGCGGTGGCCTGCAGGAGCGCAGCGAAAACGTGCTCAGCATCCTGATTAACAACCCCGGCTTCATTCAGGATTTGCTCGATGCCTTTGAGCCGCTGGCGCTGGAGTTCACCGTGCTGGAGGAGGAGTAGAACGCCTGCTGGCGTGCAGGCCGGCGTGCTGGCCGCAGTTTAGCGCGTAGCGCGTAACTGCTGGCCGATGGGCGTGGCGAGTCTGTGACTCGCGGAAGAACGGCCTTTACCTACTCCCGGCGCGTTCGAGAAAACGTTTCATTACGCTACTCATCAGCGAGTTACAAACTCGCGTTACGTATTAGCCAGCAGTTACGCGCTTCGCGCTAAACTGCGGCCAGCGGTAGTTCACGGTGCTGGAAGTAGAGTAAGCCCTCGCTATGAGCAACAGGTCGCGCCAGCGCCGGGCAACCTTCCTGCCCGTGCTGGCATCTGATGGGCGGTGGGCGGATGCGTCGCTCACGGGTATTTACTCCCTCGCCGTTTACTTCGCCGCGTGAAACCTCCCCTGCTGCTCGTCTTCTTTCTGCTTTTCTGCGGGGCCACGGCCGTTGCCCAACCAATCAGTGGCGTTCTTACCAACGCCGAAACCCGAGCGGCGCTGCCGTACGTCAACATTGGTGTGGTTGGCAAGTCGCTGGGTACGGTGAGCACGGAGCAGGGCGCTTACCAACTGGCGTTCCAGGAGGCACTGGCCAACGATACTGTGCGGATATCAAGCATCGGCTATCAGACGCGCCTGCTTACCCTGCGCGCCCTGCGAGCCCAGCCCAACGTGAGCCTGACGCCCGCCTCGGTAGCACTTCAGGAGGTGCAGGTACAGGGCACCGGCCTGCTTAAACGGCCCCGTACGCTGGGCAACACGTCCAATAGCCTCACGTCTAACCTCAACCTCAATACGAAGGCGCTGGGTACCGAAATCGGCACCGTCATTTCCATCCGGCACCATCCCACCCGGGTGCTGACGGCCAACTTTAATGTGTGCTACAACAAGCTGGGGCCCGTTACGTTTCGCGTCAACCTTTACCGCCTCGATGCCAAGGGCCGGCCGACGGAAACCAAGCTGCTGGCCCACGACGTCATCACCACGGCTGATATCAAGACCGGCACGTTCACCGTGGACCTCACCAACGAGCACCTGGTCGTCGATGAGGACTTTTTTCTGGCCCTGGAGTGGATAAAGGGCAACGGCCTGGAAGCCGGCGCAGGCCAACCCACCCGCTCGGCACCGCTTAAGGTCAGGGTGCAGCGCCAGCGAACCACTAACGGGGTGCCGGCACCCCCGCCCCAACCCCAGGAGCTGGCCTTTTCGCTGAGCGTGGGCTACGTCAACAACGACTTGTATGTGCGCAGCACCAGCCAGGCCAGCTGGGAACGGGCCGCCATCGGTGCGCTGCTGGCGGGCATGCAGCCCCGGATTAGTTTCTTTGTGACGGCGCTGGACTAACCGCGTACCCGCGTCCGGCCCGCCCGCCCCCGCCGATGAGCCCAGATTTCTCCAAAGCCACCCTGCGCCGCGCCGCCCTGGCCAGCCGCCAAGCCCTGCCACCGGCCGAGGTGGCGCACCGCAGCCAGCAGCTCTGCGAGCAGCTATTCCAGCATTTCCCGGTGGCGCAGTGGCGCTGGCTGCACGTTTTTCTGCCCATAGTGGGCAAGCACGAGCCGGATACCTGGCGGGTCATCCACCGAATCTGGGCCGAAAGTCTGGTTGTGCGCCTGGCCGCACCCGTGATGCAGCCCGACCGCCGCTCGCTGAAACACTACGAGCTGACACCCGCCACGCCCCTGCACAAAAATCACTGGGGCATTGCCGAACCCGAAGCTGCCGCCGCTACTGAAGTGCCGGCCGCCGCCTTCGATGCGGTGCTGGTGCCGCTGTTGGCCGTGGATGCGGCCGGCCACCGCGTGGGCTACGGCGGCGGCTACTACGACCGGTTTCTGGCCCAGTGCCGGCCAGGCACGCAGTTTATCGGCCTGAGCGTGCTCGATGAGCCGCTTATTGACCACATCGCTGACATGCTGCCGACCGATGTACCGCTCACGGCCTGCATCACGCCGGGCGGCGTGCGGCGCTTTTGAGGCATCCGGTAGTAACGGGTTTTTGGGGTGAGATGATATGCGCTTAGAAATATATTTTTTCGCGGTAAACCACTCACAATAAGGCCTTCGGGCGGGGCGTTGGTCGGGTATCTTTCACCTAATTGGATAGAACCCATGGCCGAAATCCAGCAGCAAGCCGCCGGCTCCCACAAGCCCGGCAAACGACGAGCAAAGAAGATGTCGACCCGCATCGACATGACGCCCATGGTGGACCTGGCGTTTCTGCTGCTCACCTTCTTCATGCTCACCACCACCTTCGCCCGGCCCTACCAAATGGAGCTGAATATGCCGGTGAAAAGCAAGGTGGATACCCCGGTAAAAGAATCTAACGCCATGACCGTGCTGCTCGGCAAAGGCCACCAGGTGCATTATTTCTTCGGGCTGAATACACTGCAGGGCACCGCCCCGGCCGCCCCGGAACTGCACACCACCACCTTCGCCGCCACCGGCATCCGGCAGGCCGTGCTGCGGCGGCAGCAGCAGGGCCCGCTGATTGTCCTGATTAAATCCAGCCCCGATGCCAGGTACCAGGACATGGTGGACATTCTGGATGAGATGAACCGCACGCACCAACAGAAATACGCCCTCGTGAAAATCACGCAGGCCGACTTAACCCTTCTTAACCGCGCAACTTTATGATGACCAATGCCCAGCTGGCCACGGCCAGCCTCGACGACATCGTGTTCGATGGCCGCAACCGCGGCTACGGCGCCTACGCGCTCCGCGGCCTCTACCAGCGCCACATTATGCGCGCCCTGGTGATTGCCACCACCATATGCGCGCTGCTGCTGCTTTTCCCGCTGATATCCCAGCTGCTGAAAGAAACGATGCCCCCAGTAGCTCCGCCCATTGTGCAAGCCAACCCCATTTTCATCGACATGCCCACGGAGCCGGAGGCCCCCGTTGCACCACCGGAGGCGGTGAAGCCGCCCACGACGCCCCCGCAGCCGTCTACGATAAAAAACGTGGTGCCCGTGGTAGTGAAGGAAAAGGATGCGCCACAGGAAAGCGAGGTTCCCAATCAAATCGAGCTGCTTGAAAAAGCATCCAGCACCACAACCACCGAAGGCGACCCCAACGCCAAAGCCGAAAACCCGGTCATCGAGCTGAAGCCGGGCGACGGGACCGGCCTGCTGCCCGATGCCGCCACCAGCAAGCCCTACACCTACGTGGAGCAGATGCCGGAGCTGCCCGGCGGCGGCGGCCAGCTGGCCATCGTCACGGCCATTCAGAAGGCCGTGAAGTACCCCAGCCTGGCCCTGCGCAACGAAGTTGAAGGCAAGGTTTTCGTGAGCTTCACGGTGAATCCCAAGGGCGATATAATCGACGTGAAAATTGTGAAAGGCCTGGGCTCCGGGCTGGATGAGGAAACGATGCGCGCCATCAAAACTCTGCCCCGATTTATTCCCGGCAAGCAAAACGGCCGTGAGGTGAGCGTGTCGTTCACCGTGCCCGTCACGTACCGGATTCAGTAGAAACAGCGCAGCAAGGACATTAACAGAACGTCATGCTGAGCGTAGCGAAGCATCTCTACCACGTTAGTAATCTATTTACTTATGCGGTAGAGATGCTTCGGCTACGCTCAGCATGACGTTCTTTTTTTGTGCGATTTTGCCCTGCCGCTATTTCTTCGGCACGGCTACGCTGGCAATGCGGGCCTGGCCCCACGGCGCAATGCTGACGCGCACCCGCAACGGGTGCAGGCGGCCGGCTTTTTCGAGGCGCAGGCCGCTGCCTTCGGGCACGTAATAGCGCTCCAGGTTGAAGCGCAGGCTGAAGGAGCTACGATACACATCGGTGACCCAGCCGCGCAGCACGGCCTGGCCCATGCTGGGCTTGGGCGCTTGCGGGTAAACGCCAATGGCAGTGCTGAGGCTGTCGGGGCCAGCGGCCAGCAGCACGAATACGGCCTGGCGGCGGCGCGGCGGCGCGGCATCGTGCCACAGGCGCAAGGGGCTTTCGCTGATTGCGTAGCGCAGCCTTACGAAATCGCCGTAGAGCAAGTTACGCGGGTCGATAGGTGTGGTGGCCAGCACTACCTGCTGGCCCAGGGCCGTGGTGGCATAGCCCGCGCCGGCCACACCCAGAATGTAGAGGACCTGCGCTGCCACCAGCAGGCGCAGTAGCGGCCGGCGGCGCGTGGGGGCCGAAAACCAAGTGAGCAGGTCAGTTTTCAATAATTATGAGTGTTGAATTATGAATTATGAGTCGGAGCTGCTGCTGCGGGTCCATCGTTTGACGTAGGCAGATTGTCGGCCTGTTGCGCCACCGGCGGCGGCACCGTGGCCAGCACCTGCGCATTGCGCCGGCGCAAATACCAGCTCAGGCCCAGCAGCAGCACGCCACCCACCAGGAAAAACAGCGACTTATCCATAAAGCCCCAGGTTAGCTTGAAGTAGGCCACGGCGGTGGCAGCCACGAAGAGCACCGCGCCGATGGTGAGCTGCTCGGAGTCCTGGTCGCGGTTGGCGCGGGCCAGCACCGAGCCGGCGTGGGCATAGAGCACCACCAGCGTGGCCACGGCCAGCGGCAGCCCGCCCGGCAGGTAGAAGCCCGGCAGCAGCAGCAGCCACTCGGGCAGCGAGGCCAGGCGGCCCCGCGCCCGCTTGCCGGCCACCGATACCGCCAGCATGGCTGCCAGCGCCGCCAGATACGGCAGTAGCGGCGGCCGCAGGATATTGGCGTAGGCATCGGTCTCGCCAAAAATAGCCAGCCCAAACATGAACAGGTACGCCGCTACCAGCGGCGGCACCTGCAGGGCCCGCCCACCGGCGCGGTTGGGCTGCCAGTCGCCGGCCGCGTAAATGGCCATGGCGGGCACGAAAAACCAGGTGATTTTGGAATGCAGCACAATGATGAGCAGCCCTGCCTGCCAGAGCAGGCCCACGGCCAGCACGGTGCTGGTTACGGCATCGGGCCGCCGCCACCAGTAGTAGCCCAATCCGGCCGCCACCAGCCACGCCGTGACGTAGCTAAAAATCCCCAGCGACTCGACGCAGTACGTCTGCACCGCCGCCCCAATCAGCACTGTGAGCAGCACTAGCAGCCGCGAGCCATACACGTAGCTCAGGGCCACGCCGGCCACCACCCAGGCCAGCAGGCCGCTGGCATCGTAGCCCACCAATTGGTAGAGCTGGCTGACGAGAATGATGCTGGCCCCGAATAAAATCAACCCCAGCCCAATGAGCCCGTGGCCCAAATCGGGGTTGCCGCGCCGCAGGAAATAGGCTCCCGCGCCGTAGCTGCCCAGCAGGCTGCCCAGCAGCAGGGCCAGCCGCAACGCGGTGGGCAGGCCCTGCCAGTTGGCCGCCACCACGCTCAGCCCGCTCAGGCCCACCAGCAGGCTCCCCAGGATGGGCAATAGGCCCAGGGCCTGCGCTTCGGGCGGGTAGCGGGCCAGCAGCTTTTGCCGCTGGGCTTCGCTGATAAGGCCGTCGGTGACCCAGCCGGAGCTTTCGGTATCGAGGAATTTACGGGACAAACAGCAATGAGTGAATGGGTGAATGGGCGAATGAGTAAATGTGGTCGCCCGTACCATTTGGCAAGCACAAAGGAACACCATCCTGACTTCACTCATTCACTCATTCGCTCATTCACTCATTCGCTCATTGCTTTCACCGCTCGCGTCATTTCCCGCTTGCCGGGGGGGCCGGGCAGCCTTTCGGTGTGCCAGCCGGCGGCCCGCAGGTTGCGCCGAAACTGGCCCTGGGCGCAGTAGCTCACCAGCACCGCGCCGGGCACGGCAGCGGCGTAGAGTTGAACGAAAATGGCTTCGGTCCACAGCTCGGGCTGTTTTTCGGGGGCGAAGGCATCGAAATAGATGAGGTCGTAATGACCAGGAAGCAGCGCCGCAGCCTGTAGTGGCTGGTGCAGCTTGCGCAGCCGGAAGCCGGGCAGCAGCTCCACCGGCGCATTCCAGGGCGCGGCGTGCAGTTCGGCAAACAGCTCGCGCAAGGGCGTGCCGCGCTGGTCCCACTCCGGTTGCAGGGCGGCCACCACGGCGGGCGGCAGCGGGAAGGTTTCGAGGCCGTCGTATTCGATAAAAGCCCCGGCGGCCTGGCTGGCCTCCAGAGTCAGCAGCGCATTCAGGCCGGTGCCCAGGCCAATTTCCAGGATGCGGAGCGGCTGGCCAGCAATGGCAGCGGCTTCCAGCAGCGGCCCCAGCCCATGGCGAATGAAAACGTGCGCCGATTCCTGCCGAGCCCCGTGCTGCGAGTGGTAATGCTCGTTGAGCGCAGGCACGAACAGCGTGGCCGAGCCGTCGGCCGTCACCCGTACTTCTACCTTTGGCCCTTCCTGGCTTGGCTCCTGGTCACTCATTTTTAATTCTCAATTCTTAATTTTTAATTCATCTTATGCCCCGCGTAAAAGTAGCCCTGCCCGATTCCTTCTCCTTCGCCACCGAAATCCCGGTTCGCATCACCGACCTCAACTACGGCGGCCACCTGGGCAATGACGCCCTACTGGGCCTGCTGCACGAGGCGCGGGTGCATTTCCTGCGCTCCCTGGGCCTGGAAAACGACTACGACCCCGTCACCAAGCTCGGCCTTATCATGGTGGATGTGGCGGTGGAGTACAAAGCCGAGGCTTTTCACGGTGATGTGCTGCGCGTGCAAATGGCCGCGACTGACGCCAACAAATACGGTTTCGACGTGGTGTACCACGTGCATAACCAAGCCGGCAAAGAAGTGGCCCGCGCCAAAACCGGCATGCTCTGCTTCGACTACAACATCCGCAAGCTGCGGCTGCTGCCCGAAGAGCTGGCGGCGCAAATACAGTAGCACGGAACCCAACGCCCTGCCTGCTTGTATCTTTGCACTATGCTGCTAGAACTGCCCCTCGCCCCTACGCCCACTAAACGCGATATCCGCAAAACTTCGCCCGACGACCTGAAGGCCTTCATGGTCGAGCACGGGGAGAAGCCCTTCCGCGCCAAGCAGGTGACGGAGTGGCTGTGGAAGAACACCGCCGCCACGTTTGAGGAGATGAACAACATCTCGGTGGCCACCCGCGAGCTGCTGGCCGCGCACTTCGTGATAAACGGCGTGACGGTGCAGAACAAGCAGCTCAGCAGCGACGGCACCATCAAATCAGCCTTCCGACTATTCGATGGCAACGTGGTGGAAGGCGTCCTCATTCCGCACGATACGCGGATGACGGCCTGCATTTCGAGCCAGGTGGGCTGCTCGCTCACGTGTAAGTTTTGCGCTACTGGCTACATGGACCGCAAGCGCAACCTGGACGCGGCCGAGATTTACGACCAGGTGGTGCGCATTCGCGAGCAGTGCGAAAGCCAGTACGGCACGCCCCTCACCAACATCGTGTACATGGGCATGGGCGAGCCGCTGCTCAACTACGCCAACGTGGTGGAAAGCGTGCGCCGCATCACCGCGCCCGATGGCCTGAATATGGCCCCGCGCCGCATCACCATCAGCACGGCCGGCATTGCCAAGATGATTAAAAAGCTGGCCGATGACGACGTGAAGGCCAACCTGGCCCTCTCGCTGCACGCGCCCACCGATGCCAAGCGCAACGAAATCATGCCCATCAACGAGGCCAATTCTTTGGCCGCGCTGAAGGAAGCGCTCCAGTATTACCACCAGAAAACCGGCCGCAAAGTCACCTACGAATACATCGTGTTCGACGGCTTCAACGACGGGCTGGACGATGCCGAGCACCTCGCCAAGATTGCGAAGTGGCTGCCCTGCAAGGTGAACCTGATTGAGTACAACCCCATCGAAAACGCTGACTACCAGAACGCGGCCGACGACAAAATCACCGCCTTCCACAAGTACCTGTCCGACCGGGGCGTGCAAACCAACATCCGCCGGAGCCGGGGCAAGGACATCGACGCCGCCTGCGGGCAGCTGGCGGTGAAGGAGGAGAAGGCCGGAGCCTGAGAAACGACCCAGCCACCACAGGCAGGAAGCGCAAAAGGCCGCTGATGAATCATCAGCGGCCTTTTGCGCTTCAGGAAAACAAGCTTACTTCACGCCCTTGCCGAAGCGGAAGGTGAAATCGATGTAGGCGGGTATGATGTACGTGCTGAAACCCTGCCCGCCTTGCCGATTGGTTTGGGTAACAGTAACGTTTTGGCTGCCGTTGAAATAAGTGTAGGTATCGGTTTCCTCGTAAGGGAAGACGTAGGCGTAGGCCGCTCCCAGCCCCAGGCTGGTGCGCTGCCAGTTTATCTTGATGCCGTAGAGCCCGCCCATGCCCGCCTTGGAATCGAGGATGATGTAGTTCTCCGAAACGAGGGAAACGCGGCGCGACACGCGCTTTTGCCCCCCGAGCTGCAGGATGGGCGTGGAACCGATTTCGCCCTCGAAAAAGCCGTAGCCCAGGCCCGCCGTCACGTTGTTGTCGGCCGAGCCGTAGGTGGCGGCTCCGTACAGAATGCCGGCGCCGTAGGAACGGTCCAGCGCGCCGTCGAAGTCGGGGATGCGCAGGTAAAGTGCGCCGGCCCCTACGTGCACCTTGTCGCTGACGGGGAAGCTGACCTTGGGCGTCAGCATCACAAACTGATTTTCCAGGCCGATGCCGGGGATGACGGAGAGGTAGCCCCCCAGCGAGATGTTGTCGGTGATACCAAAGTTTCCGCCCACAAAGTATAGGCTCACGACTTGCAGCGCGTTCTCGCCGCGGCGCAGGCCGCGGCCGGTGGGCGCGAAAAACAACCGGTTGCCGTTGCCAATATCGAAGTAGCCGGGCTTAACGCCCGCGCTGGCCGGGCCCTCAAGGTCGGCCCGACGCACCTGGGTGCGCTCCAGGCTGATTTGGCCCAGCTCCTGGGTGTTGAATTCCAGCTTAGTGAGGCTCATGCTCACCAGCACGCCCGTGAAGGTGGTGCCCTGAGTGGTTTCGACGCGGTAGGTGCGGCCCAACAGGTAGTCGTTGGTCGCTTGGGGTTATTGGGCCGGGGCCGCTGGCGGGGTGGCCAGCACCGGTGGCGTGTTCTGAGCCAGGGCCGGCGTTCCAACCAGGGCCAAAGCCAGGAGCAAGGGCGAGAAGGATAGTATTTTTTTCATGGGGAAAGAATATTTCTCCAAAAATGGCACGGCCTCCCCCTAACATTGCAATCCAAAATTTTTCCTTTTTCGACTTTATCAAGCCGGGCACTTACCGCTTAATGCAATTGCACCACCTATTCAAACATTTGAAAGCAAGATACTTACCAACCAGCTATTTCTCAATACCAAGGCGCAAAAAAGGACTTTTCAACTTGGAATAATTACCGGTTTAACCCTTCCACTTGCCCGTGCTGCGGGGTCGGCCAGTGGCAATTTCCTCTTCGGATTCGCCCTTGGGAATTTCCTCCACCTGGACCCGCACGGCGTGGGCCTTGGGCTGCACTTTCTGGCCAAAGGCATCGGCAAATTCCTGGGTGAATTCGGCCCCGAAGAAGATGATGAGCGACGAATAGTTGACCCACAGCAGCAGCACGATGGCCGAGCCCGCCGCCCCAAACGCCGAGCCGGGGTCGGCCTTGGCGATGTAGAGGGCAATGAGAATTTTGCCAATCACGAAGAGCAGCGCCGTGATAAAGGCCCCCACGCCCACGTCGCGCCAACGGATGATGGCATCGGGCAGGAAGCGGTAAATCAGGGCAAACAGCAGCGTGGTGACGCCCAGCGACAGCACAAAGTCGACGAGCTTGATGGCCAGCACGCCCACTTCGGGCAGCAGCTGTTGCAGCCAGCCGGTGAAGGTGCTGAGCACGGCGCTCACCACGAAGGAGATGAGCAGCAGCAGGGCCACGCTCAAAATCAGCCCAAACGAGAGCACCCGCTGCTTGATGAACGCCCCGATGCCGATACCCTCGGTTTTCACCTTCAGGTTCCAGATGTCGTTGATGCTTTCCTGAAGAGTGACGAAAAACGTGGTGGCCGCGAAAATCAGCGTGGCGATGCCGATGACCGTGGCAATGGGGCCGCGCTGCTGTAGGGTGAACTTGGCAATGCTGTCCTGCAGGAACTTGGCCGAGTCGGCCCCGACCAGCCCCTTCAGCTGCCCGTAAATCTGGCCGGTGAGGGCCTCGCCACCATATACCGCGCTGGCCACCGTGATGACGATGAGCAGCAGCGGCGGCAGCGAAAAGATGGTGTAGTAGGAGAGCGCCGCCGCGTGGCGAAACGAGTTGTTGGTACTGAATTCGGCCGCCGAGGATTTGAGGACGGACAGAATATCGGATAGTTTGTATTTAGAAGTAGTCATGTAGCAGGTAATGAGACACCGGTGTGCTGCGCCTGCTAATACGGCCGGAATGGACCGGCGTTGGGCATTGGGGCCCAATTGGTGCGTGGGCCAGCCGGAGGGCCGCCTTGGTCCTGGCCCGGCACCACGGCTGAATGCGCAGAAAACCAGCGGTTGCGCCGGCCGTGTGCGCGGGCTGTAGCCCTTATTCGGGCCGGGCCGTATCTAGGCTGTCCCGGCCGCACTCGGCGGCTTCGGCTTATCCTTTGATGTCGCTATGCGTTCTGTTTTCCTGATGCCGCGCCTGTGCGTGGCCGTTGTTTCCGGCGCCCTGCTGCTGGGCTGCTCCTCCCCCAACCAGCTCGCTGTGAAGCAAGCGCCGCCCACCGCCAGCGGCACCAACCCCGCCGGCGCAGGCTTCGACGAGGCGGGCTCCGACCCCAGGGCCATGGCCATTGCCGACCGTGTGATGCGCGAAATGGGCGGCTACGATGCCTGGCGCGACACCCGCTACCTGGCCTGGGGCTTCTTCGGTGGGCAGTACCAGATTTGGGACAAGCAAACCGGTGACTTTCACTGGGAGAAAGACACGCTCGTGGCCAATTACAACCTCAACACCCAGAAAGGCCAGGTGTACGGCCGGGGCAAGGACATTTCGGCCACGCCCGCCGGCCAGAAGCTGCTGGGGAAGATGCCCGCCATCTGGAACAATAATTCCTGGTGGCTGCTCATGCCGTTCAAGCTCAAGGACTCGGGCGTGACGCTCACCTACAAAGGCACCGCCAAAACCATGGCCGGCCAGCCCGCTGACCTGCTGCAACTGACCTTCAAGAATGTGGGCACCACGCCCAATAACCGCTACGAAGTGCTGGTGAGCCCCACCACCGGCCTCGTGGACGAGTGGGCGTACTTCCCTAATGCGGCCGATGCCCAGCCCGCTTTCCGCCGCACCTGGAGCAACTACACCCGCCAGGGCAAGCTGCTGCTGGCCGCCAACCGCGACGAAGCCACCAAACCCGCCCGCCTCGACCACATTGCCACCGCCCAAACCCTGCCCGCGGGCCTGATGAGCAGTGCCGTGCCCGTAGCCAAGCTGGGGGCCCCGCTCAAGTAATGCAGGGTGCTAGCCCCGGCGTAGCGTCCAGCTCAGCGCCTCGACGGGGGCGGCGCGCAGGGCGGCGGCCAGCCCGGCATCATCCTTAAACTGGAGCTGGGTGAGCACGCTGGCTTCGACGCTCACCAGTAGTTCCGCATCGCGAAACGGCCAGGGCTGAACGTGGACCGGCCCGCCGGCTACGGGCTGGGCTAGGGTGTGGGTAGTGCCATCGGGCCCACGATGGATTTCCACGGCCCGGCCCATTTCCGGGATTTCGTGCCGGCAGAGGATGAGCGAGAGCCGGTCGCACCAGTGCAGCAGGGCGTAGGCCTCGTCGGCTTGTTTTTTGGTGAGGCTCAGTTCCTTTCGTGCTTTTTTTTGGGCGGCCACCAGCTCATCCAGAAAGGCATCGATGTCCTTTTTCTGCCCGCGCAGGCTTTCGTAGAGGCAGCTCAGGTGCAGGCTGGTGAGGAGGCTGCGCCAGCGCCCCTGGAAGCGGGCGGCGGCCAGCACCCCGGCGGCCTGCTCCATCGAGAATTCTTTTTGGGTGAAGTTGGCCGGGGCCCCGGCGGCGGTGAGGCCGTGGTGGCCGCCGCGCCCGCGCCAGTCGGCCTGCTCGTCATCGTGCTGCGCGATGGCGGCCAGCAGGCCCACCCAGCGGTCGGGCGACAGCGTGGGGGCCCAGTGCCAGGCCAGTTGCGCGGCCAGCAGGGCGTGGGCTTGCTGGTAGATGATTTGCCAGCCGGCGGGCGTGGAGTTGACTATCATGCAGAGTAAATGGCAAGGTGAATCCCACAAGCTCAACTGGCAAACCAGCTGCATGGTTACCTGCTGCTGCCAAAACCAATGTCTGGCAACGGGCGGGGCGTTTTTCCGCTTTCACTAACCCCTCGCGCCGCCCGCCGTATCCCGGCCATGCCCCACGCTGACGCCAACAGCCCCACGCCCCTCACCATCCGCCTGCCCGATGGCCGCCTGCTGGGCCTCACCCGCTACGGCAATCCCGCGCACCGGGCGGTGGTGTTTCACCACGGCTTCGGCTCCTCGGGCCTGGAACTGGCCGCTGATGCGGCGCTGCTGGCCCGCCTCCGGCTCCAGATTCTGGCTCCCGACCGGCCCGGCGTGGGGCAGTCGAGCGTGTACCGGCGGCTCACGTTTCCCTCCTTTGCCGATGATGTGGTGGCGATGCTCGATGCGCTGGAAATTCGGGAGCCGGTGGGCGTGATGGGCTGGTCGGTGGGCGGGGTGCACGCGTTGGCGCTGGCGGCGCGGCACCCGGCGCGGGTGGCGGCCGGGCAGTTGCTCAGCACCTGCCTGCCGCTGGGCGAGCCGGCCGCCTACCGCCACCTTTCGCCCCTATGGAAAGCCCTGCGCTGGGGCCAGGTCAGCTTTCCGTGGCTGAACCGGACTACCTTTCTCTGGCTCAGCCGGCAGTGGCAGCGCCACCCCGACCGCACGATTGACTGGTTTATCCGCCTCATGTTTCCCGCCGAAAAAACCGTGACCCGCCGCTGGCGGGCGCTGCTGCGCGATGCGGCGGTGCAGGGCTTTGCCCACCACGGCCGGGGCGTGTTCGATGATGCCCAGGCATGGTGCCGCCCGCCCGGTTTTCTGATTGAGGACGTGCGCGCCCCCATGCGCCTCTGGCACGGGCAGGCCGATGGCGTGTGGGCCCCCGGCAATATTCCGTACCTGGCCGAGCGGCTGGGCGGTGCGCCTCTGCGGCTGCTGCCGGGCCAGGGCCACATGCTGTATCTGGAGAACTGGGCCGCTATTCTGGAAGAGATGGCGGCGCTGCTGGGGTAGCTTGCGCGGCGGAAATCCGGCCCTGCCGCCGGGCCAACCCGCCCGGCATGCCGTTCTTTCGGCTCCAACACCGCGATATCCCGCGCTCCCGGCATCTTTCGCCGGCATTGGCGGTTTATCAGGCAGCCCGTTCATCTCCCCCAGCCTCTCTTCCGTGAATCATTACGTCCAGCAAATTATTGATAATCCGCTGGCCTCGGCGGCCATCGTGGGCAACCTGGTTATCATCGAAAGCCTGCTCTCGGTGGATAATGCCGCCGTGCTGGCCACCATGGTGGGCGACCTGCCCAAGGAGCAGCGCAAGAAGGCCCTGCGCTACGGCATTTTCGGGGCCTATATTTTCCGGGGGCTCTGCCTGCTGTTCGCTTCGTACCTCATCCAGTTCTGGTATCTGAAGCCGCTGGGCGGGCTCTACCTGCTCTATCTGGTGTATGACCATTTTAAGGCCCGCCCGGCGCACGACGACGAAACCGTGGACAAGCAAAAAAGCTGGTTCTACCGCCACACGCTGGGCCTGTTCGGCAAGTTCTGGGCCACCGTGGCCCTCATTGAGCTGATGGATTTGGCCTTTTCTATCGACAACGTGTTTGCCGTGGTCGCCTTCACCGACAATCTGCTGCTGATTTGCGTGGGCGTGTTTATCGGCATCCTGGCCATGCGGCTGGTGGCGCAGGCCTTCGTGCTGCTCATGGGCAAATATCCGTTCCTGGAAACTGCCGCGTTTGTGGTCATCGCCATGCTGGGCATCAAGCTGATGCTGTCGCTGGTCACCCATTACCTGCCCGGCCACCCCATCAGCGAAGCCCTCGAAAGTGAGGCCGCCGACGTGGCCCTGACCGTCCTTACGGTACTGGCCTTCGCAGGCCCGTGGGCTACGTCGATGCTCTTCAACGTGCCCCAGCGCCCGGGCGGCAACCGCCTGGCCGAAGCCGCGGAGGAAGCTCGCCAGCAGGCGTAGGGAGGTCATAGTCAGGAGTTAAGAGTTAAAAAAGGTCCGCTTGAACCATCAAGCGGACCTTTTTAACTCTTAACTCTCAACTCCTAACTCTTAACTGCCCCTACACCGGCTGCATCTGTTTCAGGTGCAGCAGCATGTCGGCCGTCATTTTGTCGAGGTCGAAATCGGGCTGCCAGCCCCAGTCCTGCCGGGCCTTCGCGTCGTCGATGCTGGCGGGCCAGGAGTCGGCGATTTGCTGGCGGCCGTCGGGCTGGTAGGTGACTTCGAAACCGGGCTCGTGCTGCTGGATGCTGGCCGTGATTTCGGCCGGCGAGAAGCTCATCGCGCCCAAATTATACGAAGTGCGGACCTTGATTTGCTCGGCCGGGGCGTGCATCAAATCCAGGGTGGCCTTGAGCGCGTCGGGCATGTACATCATCGGCAGGTAGGTGTCTTCGCTCAGGAAGCACTCGTACTTATCGCCGGCCACGGCCTTGTGGTAGATGTCCACGGCGTAGTCGGTGGTGCCGCCGCCGGGCAGGCTTTTGTAGCCGATGAGGCCGGGGTAGCGCAGGCTGCGCACATCCAGGCCGTGCTTGCGGTGGTACCACTCGCACCACTGCTCGCCGGCCAGCTTACTAATGCCGTAGACCGTATTCGGGTTCATGATGGTGACCTGCGGCGTGTTGTCGCGCGGGGTATCGGGCCCGAACACGGCAATGGAGCTGGGCCAGTACACTTGGGCCACGCCGTGGGCCACGGCCGCTTCGAGCACGATGAGCAGGCCGTCCATGTTCAGCTGCCACCCGAAAAGCGGGTTCTTCTCCGCCGTGGCCGAGAGTAGGGCGGCGAGGTGATAAATCTGCTTGGGGCGATACTGGCGAATGAGCTTGTCGAGGCGCGAGCGGTCGAGCACGTCGAGCAGCTCGAAGGGGCCACCGGCCAGCAATTCGGGGTTTTTCGGAGGGCGCACGTCGGCGGCCACCACCAGGTTGGGGTCGTAGCGCTGGCGCAGGGCGGCTACCAGCTCCAGGCCCAGCTGGCCGCAGGCGCCAATGACCAGCACGGAGCCGGGTAAAAAAGTGGTATCAGGTTCGCCGGAAGGGAGGGCCATGCGTAGGGTTGGGGTTGAATGGGAATACTTGGGGGCACAAAGATACCGGGGCCGCCGTAGCCGGGGCCGCACCCGCGACCCACGGCACTACGGTATCTTTGGCTTCATGTTTACGAAGGCTGCCCTGCTACGCTTACGTTTTTGTGCGCTGCTGTTCTTGCTGAGCATCGGGGCGGCTGCCCAGCCGCTGGCCCCCGCGCAGCCCGCCGACTGGCAGCGCACCATCAGCATCGATTGCCTGAACTTCAGCCCCAAAATCAAGCGCATCTCCGACGCCCGGAAACAGCAGCTGATGGATAGCGGCCGGCAGGGCGCGCAGGCGTTTTTTAAGAAATAGCGAAACAAAAGAACGTCATGCTGAGCTTGTCGAAGCATCTCTACTACGCAACTAATCCAATTGATTCAACGAAGCGGTAGAGATGCTTCGACAAGCTCAGCATGACGTTCTGTTTTCCCAACAATTCACTCAGTCACTCATCCACTCAGTCACCGCCCCCATGTACGCCACTCTCCAGCCCGACCTCACCCAGCAGCTCCAGGAAATAAAAGACGCCGGCCTTTTTAAGAAGGAGCGCATCATCACTTCGCCCCAGGGGGCGGAAATTGAAACCGACGAAGCCGGCGAAGTGCTGAACTTCTGCGCCAACAACTACCTGGGCCTGAGCTCGCACCCCGAAGTCATTAAGGCCGCCAAAGACGCTATTGATACGCACGGCTTCGGCATGTCGTCGGTGCGCTTCATCTGCGGCACCCAGGATATCCATAAGGAGCTGGAGGCCAAATTGGCCGAGTTTCTGGGCACGGAGGACACCATTCTCTACGCGGCGGCTTTCGATGCGAATGGCGGGGTTTTCGAGCCGCTGTTCAACGAGCAGGACGCCATTATTTCGGATGCGCTGAACCACGCCAGCATCATCGACGGCGTGCGGCTGTGCAAAGCCCAGCGCTACCGCTACCTCCACAACGACATAGCCGACCTGGAAAAGCAGCTCCAGGATGCCGTAGCCAAAGGTTCGCGCCACCGCATCATCGTCACCGACGGCTCGTTCTCGATGGACGGCACCATCGCGCAGCTCGACAAAATCTGCGACCTCGCCGATAAATACCAGGCCCTGGTGATGGTGGACGAGTGCCACAGCAGCGGTTTCCTGGGCAAAACCGGCCGCGGCACCCACGAGATGCGCGGCGTGATGGGCCGCGTCGACATCATCACCGGCACGCTGGGCAAGGCCCTGGGCGGGGCCATGGGCGGCTTCACCTCGGGCCGCAAGGAAATCGTGGATATGCTGCGCCAGCGCAGCCGGCCGTATCTGTTCTCCAACACGCTGGCCCCCAACATCGTGGGGGCTTCGCTGCGGGTGCTGGAGCTACTCACCGAAAGTACCGAGCTGCGCGACCAGCTCGAAGAGAACACGAAGTACTTCCGCGAGCAAATGACCGCCGCCGGCTTCGATATCACGCCCGGCGAGCACCCCATCGTGCCCGTCATGCTCTACGATGCCAAGCTGGCCCAGGAATTCGCGGCCCGCATGCTCACCGAGGGCATTTACGTGGTGGGCTTCTACTACCCCGTGGTGCCGCAAGGGAAGGCCCGCATCCGGGTGCAGCTCAGCGCCGCCCACACCCGCGCGCATCTCGACACGGCCATCGCGGCCTTCACCAAAGTAGGCCGGGAGCTGGCGGTGCTGAAGTAGTCGGAAATACGCAATTAACTACGGTTAAAGTTGAAACCCCTTCCCCAGGCTGTTTGGCTTGGGAAGGGGTTTCTCTATTTATCTGCTAAAGCAGTTTTTCAGGTTGGTGTACTGCTTGTCAGGCTCCCCTCTCCTTGGGGGAGGGGCCGCCCTGGAGGGGTACCGTGCGGTGGTGAGCCGGGCGTGCCATATGCACGAACCTGAGAACTGCTCTAAATTCAGCTATTCGTCCATAAAAAAAACCTCCTGCCAAACGGCAGGAGGTTTTTTATGAAAGCCCTGAAGCATTGACTTCGGGCGAAGCCAACGAACCTTCGGGTTGGTTACTTCACCACGGACAAGCGCTGCGTGTGCGTCTTGCCCTGGCTTTCGTAGCGGCATAGGTAGAGGCCCGTGGCCAGCTTCTCGGCACTCAGCGTGAGCGAGTAATCCTGGTTGGCTTCGGCCGTGCCGTCGAACAGAACCGCAACTACGCGGCCCAGGCCGTCATACACCCGCACCTTTGTCGGAGCCGTTAGCACCGGCCGGAAATGCACCGTGGTGCTGGCCCCGAAGGGGTTCGGGTAGGCTTCGAGCAGTAGTGCCTGCGCAGCCTCGGCCGGAGCCGGAGCCGGGGCCGGACGGGCTGCTGCGGGTGTCGTACCGCAAGCGCCCAGCTGGTCGCCGGCGTGGCCGTTTAGGTGGGTGTCCACCGCGTTGGGCGAAATGCAGATTTCGTGGCCGTTATGGCACACCAGCACCTTGTCGTTCTTGTTGCCGCAGCGGGCATCAACCACGCGCAACGTCACGGTAGCAGTAGCCGTGCAGCCGTACTGATTGGTCGCCGTCACGGTGTAGGTGAAGGTGCCGGCCGTGGTGGCCGTGAACACCGGGGCTGCAACCTGGCTGTTGCTCAGGCCTGCGGCCGGGCTCCAGGAGTAGCTCACGCCACCTTTGGCGGCGAGCGTAACACTCTGAGCACCGTAGCCGAGGTACAGATTGCTGGCCACGCCACCGGTATACACAGTGCTAGCCGGGATTACGGCAATGGATGGTGCAGGAATAGTGCCTACTACCGTTACCACGGCGGGGGCGCTGGCCACGTTGCCGTGCACATCGGTCACCGTCAGCATCACCGGGTTATTGCCTATGTCGGAACAGGAGAACGTGCTGCGATTCAAGCTGAAGCTGGCAATGCCGCAGGCATCGGCGCTGCCGTTGTTCACTTGGGCCGTCGTTACCGAAGCGGTGCCGTTCACCAGGGTTACGGTTACGGCGCGGGTCACCACGGTTGGGGCCGTCAGGTCCTTCACTGTCACGGCAAAGCGGCTGGTGCTGGTATTGCCCGAAGCATCGGTCGCCGTTACAGTCACCATGCTGGTGCCCACCGGGAACGTGCTGCCCGAAGCAGAGCTAGCTACTACGCTGGCTACAGCGCAGTTATCGGTGGCGGTGGGGTTAAAGGCCACGATGGCACCGCACAGGGTGGCCGGAGCAGTTACGACAATGGCAGCAGGCACCGTCAGTACGGGCTTCTCGTTGTCCGTTACCGTCACGGTTTGCGTGGCGGTGGCCACGTTGCCCGAAGCGTCGGTCGCCGTCCAGGTCACCGTTGTCACACCTTTCGCGAAGGTGGCCGTGGCGTTGTTAGTTACCGTCACAGCACAGTTGTCGGCGGCAACGGCCATGCCCAGGGCAACGCCGCTGGCCGTGCACTGACCGGGGTCAGTGCTGACGCTAACAGCAGCAGGAACCGTGATGGTGGGCAGAATGCTGTCTACTACGGTTACGTTGGCACTGGCTGTGCTCACGTTGCCGCTGGCATCGGTCACGGTCAGGATTACTTGGTTGGCACCAGTGTTAGCGCAGGTGAAGGCTGAAGGCGACACCGTAACCGAAGCTACCGCGCAGTTGTCCGACGAGCCATTGTTGACCTGGGCGGCCGTTACCGAAGCCGCGCCGTTAGCGTCCAGCTGCACCGTCACATCCTGAGCGACTGCGGCGGGGGCCGTGGCATCGTTCACCGTGACTGTGGCCGAGGCAGTGCTCACGTTGCCGTTGATGTCCGTCACCGTCAGGCTCACGGTGTTGGCACCCACGTTGGCACAGCTGAACGTGCTGGGCGAAACCGTGATTGTGGCAATGCCGCAGGAGGCGGCCGAACCATTGTCGACCTGCGCAGCCGATACGCTGGCTTGGCCATTGGCATCCAGGCTCACGGCTACGTTCTGCGCCACGGCCTGCACCGTGCAGTTGTTGATGACGATGGTAAACACCTGTTCGGGCACCGAAGGGTAATCGTGGTGGTAAACGTCTTCCGCCAGCAGGCGCACAGTGAGGGTGCCGGCGGCCGAAACCGGCGGCGTGCCCGCCAGCACGGCTGTGCCGGTGGCAGGGTCGGTGGTGAGGGTGAGCCAGGCAGGAAGCACACCGGCCGACACAAAGTTCACGGCATCGCCGTAAGCCAGGTCCGCGTCACTCGCGCTGATGGTATAGCTGTAGAGCTGCCCCACATCGGCCCGTGTTACGGGAGTAGAAGTGAAGGCCGGCACCGTATTGATGAGGTAGTTGACCTGGTGGGTGGCACGCTCGCCCCGGCTTTCTTCGGCCGTGAATACCAGCGCGTGCTCGCCCCAGCTGCTGGCGGCGGGCATCCACGTGAAGGTGCCGCTGGTGGGGTTGGCCGCGGCCGTAGGCATTGGCGACAGGCCCGCGCCGGCGGGCAGGGTCGAAAGAGTACCATTGGTCGCTTTTTCCTGCGCATTCACAATGCGCACCGTGTTGGTGGGGTCGACGTTAGACGCCTGGATGGTCTGCGAAATGGCCTGGCCTGGCGCGTAGATGTTGGTAATGCCAGCAGCGGGCGTGGGGGGAACGTCGAAGCGAGGCTTCAGGCTGACGATAATGGAAACCGACGTTGACGTTTGGGCACCCACATTGCTCTCGGCCACGAAGTTGACCACGAACGTGCCGAACTGGCCGGAGGTTGGGGTCCACGAGAATGTGTGCTGCACGGGGTTGGCATACACGCCAAAGGCTGGGCTGATAGCTGCGCCAGGGGGCACGCCCACCGCGCTCAGCCGCACGGTGCTGCCGGGGTCAATGCCAAGAGCGCGCACCGTGAAGTTCACGGCCTGGCCGGGCGAGGTGCTTAGCACGCGCTGGTTGGCAGGGGTCACCGAGTAATCGAACTGGGGAGGGTTCGACTGCTGCACCATCTGAATGATGAAGTCGACGATGATGGTAGTGCGTCCGTTTGAAATGGCAATGCCGGCGTTCCAGAGTTGGCCATTCGCTTTGCCTACGGTATTGAAGGTTATTTCACCCGTCTGCGCATCAATGCTCAGGCCGGCGGGCTGCACGCCGGGCCAGCTCTGGGCCGTTCCGGCCAGCGAGAAGGTCAGGGCCCGGCCGTCGGGGTCGGCGGCGGGAATGATGTAGCGGGCACCGGCCAGGCCAACGGGCATGTTTACCACGGCCGGCACCGTGGACACGGGCGAGCTGTTGCCGCCGCCCACGTTCACCACCGAGCTCACATACCAGTTGCCGTCGCGGTTGTTTTGCAGGTTCGATATTTTGCAGCACCCGCTGTAGCTCACGGTGAAGTTACCGTTGGCGTTGTAGCGGTGCTGCACCGTGCCCGTGCCGTAATCGTAGGCATTGCTGATGTTGGCGTACACGACGTTGGCATTGGCCGACGTGCCATCGCCAAAATTCAGGCCGATGGCATTGGAAGCGCCCAGCCGCCAGCCAGCATTCACCTTGAACTCGATGGTGCGCCCCGTCACATCGGATTGCACGACCCGCCAGGCAATGTCGCCGTAGCGGAAGTGGCTGGCCTGGGCCGGTGCGGTCAGGCCCAGGCCCAGCACGCAGCAGAGTAGCACAAGGCGCCAAGCCGACCAAACGGCCGCCCCAGCCTGTCGCATGGCGCGAGCCAGTTGGGGCAGCTGGCCCGTGGCGGTATTCAGATTGTCAGTGTGTGTCATAGGGTAATGTAAGTGGGTAAAATGATGGTTGACGCTTTCTGAGATAGCCGACGCTTGATGTGAAAACAAGCGACTTGCTTAACAAGTCGCTTGTTTTTATATTTCAATAATGCCTCTCACTATTCCAGTATAAGCTCGGCAAATCTACTATTGTAATATTGAATAGTACAAAATATTTACCCTCTTTTTTTATAATACAAATTCATTAAATGATATAACCCAAGCATGGGATGCCTCCTTCATTAGCTAATCTTACCAGAAAGCACTTAATACATAAAATATTATTACATAATAATTATTATATGTTGTACACAAAAATATAATGTGATTATTAAAAAAATACTATAACGCGACGCTACGTGCTTACCCCCAGAATAGTTGCAGCGGTTGTTGAAACCACGAGCATCTGGCAGTTGCAACTGATGCGGCGCGCACAAGTGCTGTGGTCAGCGCCTGTGTTAAAGCTCGTGAACAAGACTCTCGATATACTTGGGTGTTAGTGGCACCTGCTAAACTGCTTCAGGCCTACATATAAGTACAGCTGAGCGCCGGCTACACCCGCGAACATTTTGACAAGGCCATCGCCGCCTTCACGAAGGTGGGCCGGGAGCTGGAGGTACTGAAGTACCAAAGTGCCGCGTACCCGCAATGGAAAAGGCCGCTGCTTCGCCCGAAGCAGCGGCCTTCTTTGGCTTATTGGGGTCCTCTCAGGAAAAGGAAATGATAGCACGTTGGGGCTCAGGAAACGACCTTTGAAGCCGTGAGCCCTTTTACATGTTGCAGACGACCGTTTATAGTATGTAAAATAGCTATTTAGGCAACATTGGCCTTGGTTAAAAGATTGGTTCAGAAGTCGCATTTGGCAGCTGCCAGAATCAAATGGCATACTGGAAAGCCATTAGCAGTGCCTAAACGGTGTTTTGATTGGATTACCGCCGTACCTCGACCCAGCCCTTCACGGCGGGCCCGGCGGCCCGCTGCAGGTGGTAGAAATAGACGCCATCGGGCAGGCCAGTGGCCGACCAGTCTTGGCGATAGTGAGGCGTGCTATACACTGGCTGGCCCCACCGGCTGTAGATGGCGAGGGCCCACGGCTCGGGGCCGAGGCCGACGATTTCGAGCCGGTCGTTGTGGCCGTCGCCGTTGGGCGTAATGATGTTGGGCACGAATACCGAGGCTTGGCGACAATCAAAAAGGCGCACTTTAATGGAATCGGTCGCACTGCAGATGGGCGTGGAGACGGTAACCCAGTAAGTGCCCGTCTGGTTGGGCGTGAAGGTGGGGCCGGTGGAGCCATCCTGCCAACGGTAGCGCACACCAGGCAGCGTAACGTCGAGCACAAACGGCGGCCCATTGACGAGGCAGACCAGCGTATCGGGTCCCAGGTGCAGGGCCGGCGGCGTGAGGTACACAATGCGCACCGAGTCGCGCTGGCTACAGCCGGCTGCACTGGTGGCTTCGATCCAATAGGTGCCCGCCGTGCGCACCGTGAGGGTTTCCTGCGTCGAGCCATCCTGCCAGCGGAAGCGCAGGCCCGGCCCGCTGCTGCGGGGGCGCAGGTGCAGCACCTGCCCCACGCACACCACGGTATCGGCCCCGAGTCGCACCTGCACCGGAGCCGCTGCCCCAATGCGCACCGTGTCGCGCCGCAGGCAGCCGGAGCTATTCACCACCTCCACCCAGTACTGCCCCGGCGTGCGCACGGTGAAGGCGGAGGCCGTGGAGCCGTCCTGCCAGCGGTACGTATTGCCAGCTGCTTCGGGCACCGCCAGACGAAGCGTGGTGCCGGGGCAAAGGTTGGTATCGGGGCCGAGGTTGGCCACTGGGCGCGGAAATACCTGCAGCCCCCGGCGCAGCACTTGCCGCCCGCCATCGGGGAAATACAGGGTGAGGGCCACGGTGTAGGTACCCGGCAGGGTATAGGCGTGCACCGGGTTGGCCAGCCGCGACTGGTTGGCCGCGCCCGAAGCAGGGTCGCCAAAATCCCAGCGCACCGAATCGGCATCGTAGCCCGCCGGCAGGGTAAATGGCCGGGCCGCCCCCTGGCAGGAAGGGCCAATAGGGGGCAGCCGCCACAACTCGTGCGGCAGGAAGCCGGGCAGGCCCAGCAGGGAGTTGCGGCCGCTCAGGGCCACGGCCCGGTCCTGGTAAGTGCAGGCTGCGCCCGCCAGGTTGGGCTGCGTAATCGCACTCAGAAAGGGAATTGAACCAACGCCCAACGGCGAGGTAGCCAGTGTGATATAAATTCGCCCATCGGGTCCCAACTGCAACGAACCTTTGTAGCCGGATGAGGTGGTAGGGCTGGAAGCGGCAGCAAGGAGGGCATTGGCGGCATTGTAGCCCGGCACGGTCAGGTCGTATTGGTAAAGCAGGCTTGGCACACTGCTGGATAGTGCCAGCTTGGAGGCGTAGAGTTTGGTGCCATCGGGCGAGAACTCCACGCCGTAGTATCTACCCGCCTCCGGGCTGCTCAGCAGCACGGGGTTCGTGATTTGTCCAGTGCGGGTATCGAAATCGAGCAATTCGACTAGTCCGGTGGGATAGCCGGAAGCCCCCGCTGCGGCCAGGGCCAGCCGCCGGCCGTTGGGGGAAGCCTTCAATTGCCCAATCAGGCCCCCAAATACTGCGTTGTGCACAAAGCCGTCGGGGCTGGCCACGGGCACTAACTGCAGTCCGGCAGCCGTAAGCAGGAAAGCGCAGCAGCGGTTGCTGTTGCCCTCCAGGCCGATAATCCAGATATCCCGATGATTGGCGTGTAGTACGGCGGCCACCCGCTCGGTGGAACTGCCTAGCAGCGCGATATTTTTCTGGACCACCTCCCCCAGTCCACCCTGCCGGCTCATGTCAACCACCGAGTAGGATAGCGGCGTGGTGGTGCTGCCATCCGATGGTGGCGTGAACACATAGAAACGGGTGGTACTGCCGGGCTGCGGCACAATTAGGTTTTGGGTGGCCGAAGGACCATCGGGCCCGCCCAGGCCGGTGCCGTTGGACATGGGCTGGTGCTGGCGGTTCCAGATGGTTTCGCCGTTGGTGTACAGGAGCAGATTGCCTAGCGAGTCGGCCCGACTGCTGCATCCTTCCAGGGCCGCCATGGCGCTGTTGGTGAGGGCCACGGGCACGTTCTCGAAGGTGTTAAAATTGAGGCCGGCCCGTGCGCCGAAATACCATTGCGAAGCCTGAAGCTGTGCCATGGCGGGTAGCGCCGGCAGCAGTAATAACAGGCACCACCGCAGGGCCTGCTGGAGAGAAAAGGTAGAAAGCATGGCTCTTGAACTGAAAAAAGCGCCAAATAGTATGCAATACACGCACTCTACCCTACTATTTTTTTGAGGCCCCTCGCGGCCGCTTATATCAACTTATATTTTCAGCCTTTAGAGGCATTTTTTGGGCGACCCGATGTCGAAGCACGAGTTGATTCAAAGTGGCTTCAGACGCTGCTGTGGCGCTCCCAAATTTTTAGTAGGGTAGAGTGCAATACACGTTGTACTGCCGCCCGCCCGACCGGTGCTGGGAGCACCGGTCGGGCAGCCACATTACCTGTGCCATTATGGGTATTGCCTCTTGCTTATTTCCGAAAAAAGCTACTTAACAGAACCCGTTTTCTCGGACACTTCCCGGAATAAGGGCGGGTTTTGGCCTGCGGCTGGGCGCGGCCCGAGTGGTTTTTTCGGCAGTAGAACTTCCGGAGTGTTGCTTTCTATTCTTAGGGTGTTATTCAACACCACGGCCGCGTTCTGGCGGACGGTGCAGGAACGCCACAATGAAAAAAGGCCGAAAATAAAGGAAGCCAACTGAAAATAATACCACGCCAGCCGCGCCCCGGCCGGAGTCCCAAAACAGCCACTTTTCCAAGATTGCGCATATAACCAATCTTATGTAAAGGGACTATTCCCAGATAAGGGCCGGAGGATTTGCACTTCCCCGCTGCCCCCAAAATCCTGTTTGCGGGTGCCCGTGAAAGCACTTGTTCCAAGTTTACGAAACTCATCTCCCTTGGCCATTTCGTAAACTTTGAATCGTAGACGGGTTTCGTAAACTCGTACCGCCCCGTAGCAGGTACTTGGCCACTTGGTGCCGAGCTGCTGCTGGTCGTTCAGGGAAAGGAGCCGTTTAGCAGGCCCAAACCCCCAACTGTTTGCTTACAAGTCATTAGTTAGCAGCTCAGCCATTCTACTTAGCTGGTCTATCTAAACGGACCAAACAGTTTAGGAAATGGCCGGAGCGTTCTCTTAACGAGCATAGTGATGGTCGTCTACCTGGTAATAGGAGCCGGGGGAAACGGAGGAGGGGGCATACCGGAGCACGAGCGTACGGTCGGTCAGTTCAGCGATGGTGCAACGAAGCGTCGGGTGCAGGCGGTACACGAGCTCATCGCCCTGCCGGCGGTAGGCATAGGAGCCATGGGGGGCATTGTCGCGGCTGCGGCGAAAGTGGAGCGAATCCGAGGTAAGAAATAAGTAAAAACCTTGGTCTGGGACGGCGCCTTGGCTCAGGACACGGCCCGACGGGTCGTAGTGGGTGCCAGTGATTTGTTGCGAGTTCCACCGCCCCAGCAGGTCGGGAGCCGGCTTCACGGGCTCCTTTCCGCAGGCCGCGGTGAGCAGCAGCAAGCCGAAAAGGCCGGGAGTTCTCATGGCGTGGCGCCGAAAAAAGGCGGAAGAGGTCGCACCACAGAGGAACTGCCGGGGGAAGCGCGTGTCAGACAGCATGAGCACAAGGTAAGCGGCGAACTTCATTTCTCCGCCAGAAAGGACGGTTGCCCCGTTTCGGGAATTACTAGGACTAACTGTTGCGATGGTTAAGTGATGCCTGCATGTCAATGAGTCGTTCAGCGAAAAGGTGATTTAAACAGCCGCTGACTTTCGGATAGGGTCCGATAAGGGCCCGCTATCAGGCCTTATTTGGCCCTGAGTCATTTCTTGCCCGAGACACTAAGAAACGTTATTTTCTTGCTTGCCACCTTTTACAAACGTTCGCCTGCAACACGTAAAATCACCGTCTCAGTGGCTGCTTGCTGAACCTTTGCGTCCTACGCTTTCCGTTTTCTGAGAAGCCTCCTTATAACGCTTGTCCCAATTGGCTGAGTGCCGGTTTTCAAGGTACCGGGGCCGAGGCCGCAGCTTCGGCCCCGGTGGGGCGGCCTTGCTGCTGGCCGGCCAGCAGCCACTCGTTCAGCAGGGTGCGCAGCTCGGCGGTGGCCAGGTCGCGGTGTACTTCGCCGTGGCGCACGAGGCTCATGGCCCCGGTTTCCTCGCTTACCACCAGCACCACGGCATCGGTGATTTCGCTCAGGCCGATGGCGGCGCGGTGGCGCAGGCCCAGCGAGGCGGGCACGTCGGGGTTTTCGCTGATTGGCAGAATGCAGCGGGCCGCCTTGATGCGGCCACCGGCCACAATCACGGCCCCATCGTGCAGGGGGCTGGTTTTGTTGAAGATGGAGAGCAGCAGGCGCTTGCTGATTTCAGCATCAATCCGGTCGCCGGACTCGGCAAAGGCCGAAAGGTCGGAGGCCTGGGTGAAGCAGATGAGGGCTCCCGTGAATTTATTGGACAGGCTTTTGGCGGCTTCCACGAACGGGCCCACGGCCAGGGGCGCTACCTCGGCGGGACGGCCCCAGCCCCAGCCGCGCACCCGCTCCAGGGCGGTGGCTTTGCCCACGCTCAGCAAAAACCGCCGGATTTCCTGCTGAAACAGAATGATGCTGGCCAGCACGCCCACGCTCATAAACTGCCCCAGAATCTTGGTCAGCAGCTCCATGCCGGTGGCTTTCACCACCAGATACAGCAGGTAGAACGACACCAGCCCCAGCGCCACATTGAGCGCCACCGAGCCGCGCAAAAGTTTGTACAACTGGTAAAGCAGCACCGTCACCAGCAATACATCGGCCGCGTCAATCCAGCCGAACTGCAGGAAATTGATGGGGAAGGGGCCGGACATGGGCAGGGAGGCTGGAAGAGAACGGATGGCAACCACACCACCGGTAGCAAAGACGCTCCGGCGCGCGGCCGTTGCACGGCCGGCCATCCATCGCTCAAATTACGGCCTTTATTGCCCTATTGGAAACGTATTGGCAAATAATTGTATGGTTTGATGAGCTTCGGCCACGTCGTGCACCCGCAGCAGGCGGGCCCCGCCCCGCAGGGCCACCATGTGCAGGGCGGTGGTACCGTTGAGGGCCGCCTCGGGCGCGAGGCCCAGCGGGCCGTACACCATGCGCTTGCGCGAAAGGCCCGCCAGCAGGGGCAGGCCCAGTGCCTGCAGCTCGGGCAGGCGGCGCAGCAGCTCGTGGCTTTGGGCGGCGGTTTTGGCGAAGCCGAAGCCGGGGTCGAGCACGATATCCACGGCTCCGGCCTGGCGCAGGACCGCCAGGCCATCGCGGAAGTAGCGCAGCAGCGTGAGCACCAGGTCGTCTTCGTAGTGCGTGAGCTTGCTCATGGTTTGGGGGGTGCCGCGCAGGTGCATCAGCACGTAGGGCACGCGCAGGCGGCCCACGGTGGCAAACATTTCCTTGTCGAGGGTGCCGCCGCCCACGTCGTTCACCAGGTCGGCCCCAGCGGCTACGGCGGCGGCCGCCACGTTGGCCCGGAAGGTATCGGCGGACAGGAAGGCCTGCGGAAATTCTTTCCGCAACGCTTCGATGGCGGGCAGCAGGCGCTGGGTTTCTTCGGCTTCGGAAATATCATCGGCTCCGGGGCGGGTGCTGTAGGCCCCGAGGTCGAGCACGGCGGCTCCGGCCTTCAGCATGGCCTCGGCCCGGGCCAGCAGGTCGTGCTCGGAAACCACCCGGCTGGCGGCGAAAAACGAGTCGGGCGTGAGATTGAGAATGCCCATTACCTGCGGCTGGTGCAGGCTCAGCAGCCGCCCGTGGGGGCTTAGCAGGGAGTGAATGGGTGACTGAGTGAATGAGTGAATGGATGGAGGAAGCATGGACAGGAGGCTAAGCGGCCTCAATATCCATCGGCCGGGGCGAACTTGCGGCAGTGTGGGCGAGGCTGCGCTCATTCACTCATTCACGCATTCACGCATTCACGCATTGACCACCCCCGAACACTACGACTTGCTGCTGGCCCGCTGCCGCACCCTGTTTCTGGCCAAAACCCACGACTACGGCACGGCCTGGCGTATTCTGCGCCTGCCCTCGGTTACGGACCAGATTTTTATCAAGGCCAACCGCATTCGCACCATTCAGGAAACCGGCGTGCAGCTGGTGGCCGATGATGTGAACGAGGAATTCGTGGCCATCATCAACTACTGCCTCATTGCCCTGATGCAGCTGCACCTGCCCACCGATACCCCGCTCGACATGCCCGCCGCCGCCGTAGCCAATGCCTACGACCACGAAGCCGCCGAAAACCGCCGCCTGCTCCTGGCCAAAAACCACGACTACGGCGAAGCCTGGCGGCAAATGCGCGTGGCCAGCATCACCGACCTCATTCTGATGAAGCTGCACCGCGTGAAGCAGCTCGAAGACATTGGCGGGGCCGCCCTGGTGAGCGAGAGCGTGGAAGGCAGCTACCGCGACATGCTGAACTACGCCGTGTTTGCCCTGATTTTGCGCGGCGAGGGATAATTGAACGGCACTCCCCTCCTTATTTCAAGGAGGGGAGTTTTTGCGAAGCAAAAACGGGGGTGGTGAAGTCGTTGCACGATGCCCCAACGATGGCCGAACGAAGCACCAGATTGTTTGGGTATCGTTGGGGCATCGTGCAACGACTTCACCACCCCAATTTCGCTTGCAGCGAAATCTCCCCTCCTTGAAATAAGGAGGGGAGTGACGTTGCTTCCGCCCTCATCCTAACCTTGCGCGTTGCCCAGCCGTTTGCCACCGGCTTACTTTGTTCTTATGTCCGCACCACTCTCCGCCGCCGCCGCTCCGGCTCCGTCCCTGCTCCGCTCCACCACCCGCGTGGCGTGGTTCCTGCTGGGGGCCTTGTTTATTTTCTCCGGCCTCATCAAGCTGAACGACCCCGTGGGCATGGCCCTGAAGCTGGAAGAATACTTCGACGTATTTGCCGGCGACCTGCCGGCGCTCAAGGGGCTGTTTCAGTGGCTGGCGGGCAGCTCGCGCCTGCTGTCTATCCTGCTCAGCGCGCTGGAAGTTATTTTGGGGGCGGCGCTGCTGCTGCGCTGGTACCTGCGCCAAACCCTGTGGGTGCTGCTGGCGCTGCTGGTGTTCTTCACCTTCCTCACGTTCTATTCAGCCGCCTTCAACAAGGTGACGGACTGCGGCTGCTTCGGCGATTTTATCAAGCTCACGCCCTGGACCTCGTTTGCCAAGGACCTGTTTCTGCTGCTGCTCTGGGGCATTGTGTTTTTCAACCAGCGGTTTTTGCGCCACGCCTTCGTGCAGGGCACGGCCGGCATTATGACCATGACCTTCGTGACCGCCATTGCCATCGGCATTGGGGTGCGGGCACTGGGGCATTTGCCGTATTTCGACTTTCTGCCCTACAAAGTCGGCAACAACATCGGCCAGCTGATGAAGGCCAGCGCCCCGCTCCGCTACAAGTACGTGATGGAGAAAAACGGCGAAACCAAGGACTTCACCACCTACCCCGACTCCACCTGGACCTACAAGAGCATGGTGGCCCTCAACCCCAAAGACGGCCCCCAAATCACCGATTTCCGGGTCTGGAATGATGAGGGCGACTACACCCCCGAGCTGCTGCGCGGCAACAAGCTGGTCCTCATCATCCAGAACGTGGACAAGGCCGACCGCGACCGGTACGAACTGATTAACAAGCTCCTGAACGACGCTAAAAGCTCAAAGCGCACCATTACGCCGCTCATCATCACGAGCAGCAGCCCGGCCGAGTTCGACGTGTTCCGGCACAACGCCAACTTCGCCGTGCCCTTCTACTACGCCGATGCCACGGTGCTTAAATCCATCATCCGCTCCAACCCCGGCTTCCTGCTGCTGCGCAACGGCGTAGTGAAAGGCAAGTACCATTACCACGATATCCCGAGCATTGGCAAGGTGGAGGAAAAGATGCAGTAGTTTTTGGGGTATGAGGGTAGGAGGGTGAGAGGGCAGGAGTTTTCCTTTCCTCCAACCCTCTCACCCTCCTACCCTCCTACCATCATACCCTCACACCCTCCTACCTTAATCCCATGCTCGCCTTCATCCTTCGTCGCCTGGCCCAGGGCCTGCTCGTGCTGGCGGGCGTGGCGTGCACGGTATTTCTGCTCTTCAACGTGCTGCCCGGCGACCCGGCCGCCCTGCTGGCCGGCCAACGCTCCGACCTGGCCACCAAAGCGGCCATCACCGCCGACCTGGGCCTCGACCAGCCGCTGCCCACGCGCCTGGTTGGCTACCTCAACGACGTGTCGCCGCTGGGGCTGCACCCGCGCGACTCGGCCGGCCGCGCCCGCTACGGCGGCGTGGCCCTGCTGCCGCTGGGCTCCCGCGCCCTGGTCCTGAAAAAGCCTTACCTACGCCGTTCCTTTCAGAGTAATAAGGACGTGTTGCGCATCCTGCTCGATTATTTTCCCGGCACGCTATGGCTGGCGCTGGCCGCCATGCTCATTGCCAGCGTAGGCGGCATCACGTTTGGGGTAGTGGCGGCCCTGCGGCCCCAGTCGTGGCTGGATAGGATGCTGGTCACGACTTCGGTGCTGGGTATTTCGGTGCCCTCGTTCGTGGCCGCTATTCTCATTGCCGTCACCTTCGGCTTTTATTGGAGCCACTGGACGGGCCTGAGCCTCACCGGGCAGCTCTACGAAACGGACCCGTTCACGGGCGAGCGGCACCTGGTGCTGCGCAACCTGCTGCTGCCGGCCGTGGCGCTGGGCATCCGGCCGCTGGCCATCATCACGCAGCTCACCCGCTCCAGCATGCTCGATGTGCTGAGCCAGGACTACATCCGCACGGCCCGCGCCAAGGGCCTCAGCCAAACGGCCACTGTGCTGCACCACGCCCTGCGCAATGCCCTCAACCCGGTGGTGACGGCCGTTTCGGGCTGGCTGGCTTCGCTCATGGCCGGCGCGTTTTTCATCGAATACATCTTCAACTGGAAAGGCCTGGGCACCGTGACGCTGCGGGCCGTCGAAAACCTCGATTTTCCGGTTGTGATGGGCGCTACGCTGTTCGTAGCCGCTCTCTTTGTGGTGATAAACATCGCCGTCGACGTGCTCTACGCCGTGCTCGACCCGCGGGTGAAAATCAGCTAATCATGCAACAATTAGGAGTTATCATTTAACAAACCTGACGCATTTCTATTTCACCCGAAGCACCAGCAGGACGACTGTTAATCGATAGCTGTTAAATGACTCCAACTTGAAATTATACCTCATCGGCATGCCCGGCTCGGGCAAAACGACGCTGGGCCGGACCCTGGCGGTGCACTTTGGGCTGCCCTTTCTGGACCTGGATGCCGCGATAGCAGCCCAGGCCGGGCAGCCTATTCCAGCCCTGTTTCAGCAGCACGGCGAGGCCTGGTTTCGGCAGCTCGAAGCCGAGGTATTGCGCACGGTAATCGGCCGGCCGGGGCCGCTGGTGCTGGCCACCGGCGGCGGCACACCCTGCTTTCACGATAACCTTAGCATACTGAATACCAGCGGCCTCACTGTCTGGCTCGATGTGCCGGTACCGGTGCTGGCCGCCCGGCTGGCCGCCGCCGCCGAAACCAGCAGCCGGCCCCTGCTGGCCGCCGCCGGCCCTCCCGCCGCGTGGCTCCGTGAAACCCTGAGTGCCCGTATCCGGTTTTATGAGCGAGCCCGGCTTCGCTATGCGGCCGCTACTACACCTGTGAGTGTGCTGGCAGCCGAATTGCAGGCCGCGGGCTTTACGCTTCCCGACCGCTGATTTGGTGCCGGGCGCGTAATTTTGTTAATTGATTCGTTCGTCGCTCGTTACCCTTATGCAATCAGTATCACCCGAAGAACCCACCGTGCTGACCTCTGAACCGGCTGCTGCCCCACTGCGGCCCAAGCACAAAGGTTCGGCGCAGCTTTTCCAGAATCCGGTGCTGGAGCGCCTCTCGCACACGCACATTGCTTTGCCAGTGGGCATTTTTGCCGCCACCGGCGTGCTGAGCATGTACTACGGACTCACGCACGGCTTCATGTCGGCGCTGTCGGCACTGGGGCTGTTTTTGCTGGGCCTGTTAGCCTTCACGTTTGTGGAATACCTGGTGCACCGCTACGTGTACCACATTCCGGCCAGCACGCCGGGCCGGGCTAAGTTTCAGTACACCATGCACGGCGTGCATCACGAATACCCCAAGGATAAGACCCGGCTGGCCATGCCGCCCATCATCACGGTGTTTGTGGCCTCGCTGCTCTTCTTCGTTTTCCGCTTCACGTTCGGCTCCTACGCGTTTGGGCTGCTGGCGGGCTTCACGTTCGGCTACGCCATGTATCTGTTCGTGCATTACGCCATTCACGCGTATTCGCCGCCCAAAAACTTCCTGAAGGTGTGGTGGACGCACCACAGCCAGCACCACTACCGGCAGGACGAGGTAGCCTTTGGCGTGAGCAGCACGCTCTGGGACCACATCATCGGGACCATGCCCAACAAGAAGGGCGCGTAGTCCCGCACCCACGCATCACCCCAGCAAAAGGGCGACTCCAGTACGGAGTCGCCCTTTTTTTAGGCAATGTCGGGTCCGGAAATAGGTTGACAGCTTTCCCAAAAGATGTCATGAAAACTGAGTTTGAGCCGCGTGTGCGGCGTAGTCAGCGCGACTACAGTTTGCCCTTTAAATTGGCCGTGGTGGGTGAAGTC
>NZ_BAABDI010000021.1:0-86781 GCF_039539545.1 Hymenobacter antarcticus
CAACTCACGGCCCGCTTTCCCAAGCAAATTCATGCCGTTACGGCCCAAGGTTTCTTCCTCAAAATCGTCCTCTTCATCTTTGTGCACGCCCTCGACCAAGCCGGCATATAGTCCGCAACTTGGGTTACTTACCTCCGATTAATGTCGAATAATCCCACCTTACTACTTGCTTCCATGAGCCTGCTGGCCGCTTGCAGCGGCCCCAGTAAGCAGGAAAAGCAGGAGGCCGCCGCCGCGCTGCCGGCCCAAACCATAACTACGCCCGCTGCCGACTCGGTACACTTGCCCGCGCCCTACGCCACCGAATCGGTATCGAACCGGGTGAAAGTCGTGGGCTGGCCCGCGGGCAAAACCCCCACCGCGCCCGCCGGCTTTGCCGTGGCCGAATACGCGGGCCAGATGGAAAGCCCCCGCTGGATGTATGTGGCCCCCAACGGCGACGTGCTGGTGGCCGAGTCGAGCACCGTGCCGCAGTCGACCCCGCTGAAAGTAGCGGCCAAGCTGAACCTGGACAAGTCGCGCTCCCTGCGCTCGGAAAGCGCCAACCGCATTACGCTGTTTCGCGACACCGACAAGGACGGTAAACCCGACCTGCGCACCACCTTCCTGGCCAATCTGAAGCAGCCTTTTGGCATGCTCATCATCGGCAGCTACTTCTACGTCGCCAATACCGATGGCGTGCTGCGCTTTGCCTACCAGCCGGGCAGCACCAAAATTACGGGCAGCGGGCAGCGCATCCTCCGCCTGCCCGCCGGGGGCTACAACAACCACTGGACCCGTAACCTGCTGGCCAGCCCCGATAACTCCAAAATCTACGTGACCGTGGGCTCGGGTAGCAACGTGCAGGAGCACGGGGCCGAAAACGAGGTGCGCCGCGCCAACATCCTCCAGATAAATCCCGACGGCAGCGGTGAGAAAATCTACGCCAGCGGCCTGCGCAACCCCGTGGGCCTTGGCTGGGCCCCCGGCACTACCACCCTCTGGACGGCCGTGAACGAACGTGACGAGCTAGGCGACGAGCTGGTGCCCGATTACCTGACCAGCGTGAAAGAAGGCGGTTTCTACGGCTGGCCCTATGCCTACTACGGCCCCAATGAAGACCCGCGCCGCAAGGGCGAACGGCCGGACCTGGTGCAGAAAACCCTGGTGCCCGATGTGCCGCTGGGTGCGCACACGGCCTCGCTGGGCCTGGCTTTCTATGATAAAGCGGCTTTCCCGGCCCGGTACCGCAACGGCGCCTTCATCGGCCAGCACGGCTCCTGGAACCGCACGGCGTTTTCGGGCTATAAAGTGGTGTTCGTGCCCTTTGCCAACGGCCGGCCCAGCGGCCCGCCCGAGGATTTTCTCACCGGTTTCCTGGCTGGCGGCGACTCCAATGAGGCTTACGGCCGTCCCGTGGGCGTAACCGCCTTACCCGATGGCTCCCTGCTGGTGGCCGATGATGCTGCCGATAAAATCTGGCGCGTGAGTGCCCAGGCCATCAACTAGCGCCCACCCGATAAAGACTGGTGGCTGCCAACCCGCCCCCGGCAAATGCGGCCATCCGTCAACATTCACCCTTTGCGGCCTTGCGGGATTCACTCTGCCAGTGCAGTCAGGAAGCTTGCTGCACAAGTAGTAACCTACCCCCGTTTTCTCCTCCGATTGTGGCCGAACCTATCGCAACTCCCCAACGCAGCAAGCCTGCCGAACCCGCTACCATCGTGCTGGCCGGGGCCACCAGCGACGACGTGTTTCCGCCCTGGCAGGGCATGCAGTACCTGCACAACATGTTCACCGGCCTGCCCAGGCTCGCTTCGCTGGACAATGCCCGCTACCCCGAAATCCAGTGGACGTCGGTACGGGAAATGCTGGCTACTCGGAAGTAACGCCCGCCGCCATGCCGCGCCCTGCGGGGGCCGCTGAAGAAATTGGCGCTTCAAAGTCGAACGAACCAGTCAAGCTGTCTCTTCATTTTGCGAGGACATTGCATCGTCTTCTTCCGGTGCCTACCTGGATGCTTTCCCAGTCACATCAGTTGCAGAGTGGTGTCGCGACCCCAAAGACAATTTCCTGCTCAGCCTGGCCCTGGACAGCCAGGCCGATTACCTGGTTTCGGGTGATGAGGATTTGTTGGTGCCGGGCAGCGTCGGTTCCACAAGCATTGTGACATTGGCAGCGTTGGCGCAGCAGTTGGGATTAGGAGATTAATATCACTCGACCCTGCCGCCGCTCCGGCGCGGCCGCCCCGCCTGACGCCCGCGCCCTACCGGGTTCCCGGTGGCGCGGCGGTGCTTTGCGCAACGGGCGCTTCAGCAACGGCTGCTACAGCGGTTTCCAAGTCCGTGTACCCTTTTGAAAGAAGTTAAAAGGTGAGAGTTAAAAGTTAAAATACACGCTGCCTGAATTTTAACTCTCAACTTTTAACTTGGTGCATAAAACGGGAAACCGCTCTGGCTGCCCGCCAATGCTACTCTACGTGTATTGAACAACGGCAAAATACAGTGGCATACCTACCGTGATATTCAGGGGAAACGTTACGCCCAGCGCCATGGGTAGGTAGAGGCCCGGGTCGGCTTTGGGCGCCGCTAAGCGCATGGCTGCCGGCACGGCGATGTAGGAAGCACTGGCCGCCAGAATAGCGAAGATGAAGCGGTTGCCCACACTCTCGGTCACCTGATGGCTGGCCACGGCTACCAGGCAGCCATTGAGCAACGGCACGAACACGGCAAAAGCCGTGACAAAGCGTCCGTAGCGCAGAAAAGTGCCGAAGCGGCGGGCCGTGACCATGCCCATTTCGAGCAAGAAAATAGCCAGAAATCCTTTGAAAATGTCCGTTGTGAAGGGCTTTATGCCGTCGGCCTGCTTGGTGTCGGCAATCAGGCCAATCACGAGGCTGCCCAGCACCATGAGCACGCTGCCATTGGTGAAGGAGTGTTTCACGACCGTGCCCAGTCCGGTGCCAGCCGCGCTGGTAGAATCCTCGTAGCGCATCATCAGGACAACGCCCACGATGATGGCGGGAGCCTCCATCAGGGCCATCACGGCCACCATGTGCCCGCCAAAATGCAGTTGCTGCGCATCGAGAAACGAGACGGCCGACACAAACGTGACGGCACTCACCGACCCGTAGGCGGCCGCCACGGCCCCGGCATCGGCGATGCTGAGCCGCTGCTTCAGCACGAAAAACGTGTAGACCGGAATCAGGCCCGCAACCAGCAGGCCGAAGCCCAGCGAGTAAATGATTTCGGCGCTAAACGCGCCGTGGGCGAGCTCCTGCCCGCCCTTAAACCCGATGGAAAACAGCAGATACAGCGAGATGAACTTGACGGTGCTCGGCGGGATTTCCAGGTCGCTTTTTACGGCTGTCGCTATAATGCCAAGCACAAAGAATAGGAGCGTGGGATTGGTCAGGTTCGAAATAAGGAGGGGCACATCCATGCAGAAACAGGAAAAAGGGGGGGGGCTAAACGAGCCCACTGACACAGGGAGTGCCATTTTGTGCGTTGCTTATCGCTCTGATTAGCATTTGGCGTTACACAAAAACGACACAAATTTAAAGCGCAATTTTAGTGTCGCAATCACTATTGATAGTAAATCTATTATTTCGGGCGGATGATTGACTTTACTGCCTCTAACAATCCTTTCTTTTCAGTGCATCGCTGCCCCTTGCGCTATCAACCCCTCAAAATAACCGACCGCCCTCCGCCCAACCCCGCCCTGCCCAAAAGCTACTGCGCGCCCCGGGCGCTTCTGCTGCTGCCCCGTTCTCCCGCCCGCCCGCCCGCCCGCCGCCGGGCCGCGCCATGCGGGAGCCGCTGAAGAAACGGGCGCTTCAATTCAACCAAGTCCGAACTGATTTCCAAAGTGAGGCGTATCTTAGTGAGGATGAAAAAGACTTCTCAACTTCTGCCGGATGCTTCGGATATAGTGCTTAGTGAAGCACGTAAGCGGACTGCGTTTAAAACGCTACGCCAGCGTTACGAGGCGCATGAGAAGGCGACGGGCCTCAAATCCAGCGAGGAGTTTACGAAACTGCAAACTGGCAAGAGTGCTTGATGACCCGCATTGCCTGCGGTGTGAGTGCGACCGGTGGGTACATTGAATACAGCATCCGGCACCTGCACCCTGAGTGGGACATTCTGACCCAAACGTACGAAATCCGCTCAATGACCGACGATGGGCGGTTCATCTATCACAGCGACTTTCAGCTATTCCCGATTGGTAGCAGCATCCCAGCCGACTTCAGCCGTTACCCGCGAGCAACAAAGGCTGAACTGTGGCAAGCCATTTTCCGAGTAAAGCGCTACTATCTGGCTACGTTCGAGCCCGATATCGTGCAGCACCTCATCAAGCAGCCGTTTTCGGTGCCGCAGCGGTTTGCCTTCTACCGCCAGCATCTGAGCCTGCCGAACTACGGCATCAGCCATGACCGATTCAATATCTGGTACGTGCTCAAAGTGGAGTAGCCCTCCCCGGCGCGCCCGCCCCGTACTGCCGCCCGCCGCCGCCCCACGCGCCCTGCGGGTCCCGCTGAGCGAAACGGGAGCTTCTGTGTAACTTGTGCAAGCAAATCCTTCTGAATATGACCACTACCCTCGTCTTAGAACCCACCAACGATTCCGACCTGCACCTGCTGCTGAGTCTGGCACAACGGCTGGGCGTGAAGGCCACTGCTTCACCAGCCGCTAAATTATCGCTGGATGAGCGCGAGCGTCGTTTTCGGGCGCTGTTCGGTTCTTGGCAGTCGGATGAAAGCGGGGATGAGATAAATAAGATGTTACAGGAGTCGCGCCAGAGCAACCGCCCCGATATTACGTTATGAGCGCCGGCTATTTGCTCGACACAAATATCTGTGTACACTATCTGCGGGGCGAATACCAGCTTGACGCGAAGTTCAGTGCGGTTGGCTTGGCGCAATGCTTCGTGTCCGAAATCACCATTGCGGAACTGCTGTTCGGCGCGGCCAACAGCGCTCCGGTTTGGCAAGCCCGCCAGCACCAGCAGGTAACAGAATTTCGGGAGTTGTTTGCCGAGCAGGTATTGCCCATTGCGCCCGCGCTGGAAATATTCGCCGACCAGAAAGCGGCTTTACGGCGCAGTGGTCGGCCGATAGATGATTTTGACATCCTCATCGGCAGCACGGCGCTGGCCCACGGCCTCACCCTGGCCACGCGCAACACCCGGCACTTTGCCGACCTGGCCAACCTGCCGCTGGAAAACTGGATTGACACGCCTTAATTTCGCCTCCCACCCCGGGCTCCCGCCCGCCGCCGCCCCGCGCCCTGCGGGTCCCGCTGAAGAAACAGGAGCTTCTTCAGTAGCGTCAGGAACTAAGCGGAATCTTTGTAGTTTTGGATAGCATGAAATACACCCTCGAAATACCCGACCAGGAAGCGGAGTTCGTTCTGGAGCTGTTGCGGCGTATTACGTCCGTCAAGCTCACGCCCGTAACCAGCAAAGGCAAAAAAGCGGCAATGGATACGACCGAGTATCTGATGAGCACGCGTGCTAACCGTGAGCGGCTATTGGCTTCAATTGAACGGTTAGAGCGCGGTGAAGGGGTGCAGCATGACCTTATCGAAGTGTAATGCGGCTTTCGTGGGATGAAGATGCGTGGGAGCAATACCTGCACTGGCAAACAACGGATTTGGCCATCCTGCGCAAAATCAACGGCTTGCTGAAAGAATGTGTTCGTACCCCGTTTGCAGGCACTGGCAAGCCCGAACTGTTAAAAGGCAACATGCGCGGCTATTGGTCGCGCCGCATCACGCAGGAACACCGCTTGGTTTATAAAGTCGCGGGTGAAGAGCTGCGAATTGCCCAATGTCGCTTTCACTACGACGATAAGTAAGCCCCAACGCCCTCCCCGGCGCGCCCGCCCCGCCTGCTGCCCCCCGCCCCGCCCCACGTGCCCCCAGGCGCTCCGCCCGCCCCGTCCGGCCGCCCACCGCCGCCCCGCGCCCGGCGGGTCCCGCTGAGCTAAACCACCGCTTCTCCAGTAGCTTCTTCTCCTGCGCCACCCCCGCCCGCTGCCCGCGCCGCTGAAACGATACGAGAGCTTCTGTGTAGATTTTAAGTGCCTTTCTGTAAAGTCAAAAATATGCCTTCTAAGAACTGTTCATTGATTTCAGTTCGGTTTGTTTTATAATAATTTATCATAAATTTTAAATATTCATCATGCTTGCAGCAAATAAATCTTTTAGCCAAATGAATAATAGCTAAGTCTTTATCTATCGAAAATACGTCTGGTAATTGCTTCATTGATTTGATGTCAGCGAATACGGCTGTACGCTGTGCTGAAAGAGGAAAAATAAATTCTTCGTTAATTCTATCGTGGATTGATTTTGGGTTGAATATTATGGGAAAGTCGCCTGTAATTGGAAACCCTCCCTCTTGGTATAGAATATGCCATTTCGATGTATCATAATTTGCGTTTGCCATTGAGTTTATAGACAAAGAGCCCATAAGAGGCCTTAACATTTTTCGTGCATCTGGCTCATCCATTATGCGCTTATTGATTTCAACGGCTTGTTTGTCGGTGGCTCCTTTAAATTGTAAGCCGAAGTCCTTGATTGAAAGTCTTTGGACAATACTTTCGTAAACAGCATCCAATGCTGGATTCCGCCACCTCATTGTTTCAACAAGGAACTTTAGTCCAACCATAATATCAGATGTGAGGACTGGCTCAGTATGATTAGATTTTTCGATTGCAGAAAGTGTAGTTGCGAAGGTTGATTCAATATGAGAATACATGTCTTCTACCATCACACTTTTCTCACCACCTAAATTTGTTGTGTTTCTGAATTTTTCATAGAATTCATTCTCTGGTCTGCTTTTGCGAAACTCATTTCGAACTTTGTCATAAATTGTAAATCCTCCATTTGTATCTGTGAATCCTCTTAAATAAAACTGGGGAATATAATGGTGTTTTTTGGATAAAGGAGTCATGACTTTCAATTTTAATGCTTAAATTTTTTTGTTTGCGGTATGGAGGCAGTAGTACAGATTTATTATAGAGAAAATGACAGTGATTACTGTTTCATTGGAAGCGGGTTCTTTATTTCGCACAAAATAATTGTTACAGTAGGTCATAACTTTGATGTTCCTGGAAAATACTTTGCTCTATTGAATGGCGAATTTTTAGAGCTTCGGATTCTAAAAAAGGAAAAAGAATTTAAAGGAAATACTAAGATTGATTTAGCTTTATGTGCTTTTGTTGATAGGGATATAGTAAATGAAATCTATTTTGAGCCTGTATCCGAAGCTCCAAAACGGTTTGAAGAGTGCAAGGTTATTGGCTTCTCTGTTCATGGCGAAGTTGAAAAGGATGTATGCTATAAGCCTCGAGATATTACGCAATTCATTGAGCATTGTGAGATGCATTTTGAAGGGGCTAATTCAGGAGAATACAATATTGAGTTTTTAGCGCTTTCTCTCCAAAATATAAAGAAAGGCATGAGTGGTGGCGTAATTATAAATGCTGAAGGTCAGTACATAGGCGCGTTGATAGGTCCTAGGCTATTTAATACGCCAACGGGAGCTATTGGCAATAGTAACTATTTCGTTATTATGAGTTCAAGTTTCAAAAGGATTCTTCAGTTTCAAAAGGATTCTTCATCTTAAAGAGTCACTATGATATCCAGCGTAAACAGACAAAATTTCTTATTATCTGTTTGCCTTTTGTTGATTTTCCCGCCAAAAAGTCCGGTTTCCACCTCTCGCACCCCGTTTGCTAGTCCTCTTGTACATCTTCCTAACCCGAAGTACTTACACGGAAGACAACGCAAAATGGACTTTAAAAACTTCACCATCAAGGCGCAGGAGGCCGTGCAGAAGGCTACCGAAATTGCCGGCGGAAACCAGCAGCAGGCCATCGAAACGGGCCATTTGCTGAAGGGCATCTTCCAGAGCGACGAGAGCGTCTTCTCGTTTCTGGCCAACAAGCTGGGCGCCAACCTCAACATTCTCACACCGCGGCTCGATGCCCTGGTGGCCGCCTACCCCAGGGTGAGCGGCGGCTCGCCCTACTTCGCCAACGACGCGGCCAACGCCGTGCAGCGCGCCAACGCCGCCATGAAGGACCTGGGCGACGAGTTCGTGTCCATCGAGCACCTGCTGCTGGGCATCCTCTCCGGCCGGGATGCCGTGGCCACGCTGCTCAAAGACACCGGCTTCAACGACAAGGACTTGAAGGCCGCTATTCAGGAGCTGCGCGGCGGGCGCAAAGTCACCAGCCAGAGCGCCGAAGACCAGTACCAGAGCCTGAACCGCTACGCCACGAACCTCAACGAGCAGGTGCGGCGCGGCAAGATGGACCCCGTGATTGGCCGCGACGAGGAAATCCGCCGGGTGCTGCAAATCCTCTCGCGCCGCACCAAAAACAACCCCGTGCTGCTCGGCGAGCCCGGCGTGGGCAAAACCGCCATCGTGGAGGGCCTGGCCCAGCGCATCGTGGCCGGCGACGTGCCCGAAAACCTGCGCGACAAAGTCATCATGAGCCTCGACATGGGCCTGCTCGTGGCCGGGGCCAAGTACAAGGGCGAGTTTGAGGAGCGCCTCAAGGCCGTCATCAAGGAAGTGACCGACTCCGATGGGCAGATTGTGCTCTTCATCGACGAGATGCACACCCTCATCGGGGCCGGCGGCGGGGGCGAAGGGGCCATGGACGCCGCCAACCTGCTCAAGCCCGCTCTGGCGCGCGGCGAGCTGCACGCCATCGGAGCAACTACGCTCAAGGAATACCAGAAGTACATCGAGAAGGACAAGGCCCTGGAACGCCGTTTCCAGGCCGTGCTGGTGGACGAGCCTAACCAGGACGACGCCATCAGCATCCTGCGCGGCATCAAGGAAAAGTACGAGCTGCACCACGGCGTGCGCATCACCGATGACGCCGTGATTGCCGCCGTGGAGCTGAGCGCGCGCTACATCACCGACCGGTTTTTGCCCGACAAGGCCATCGACCTCATGGACGAAGCCGCCGCCAAGCTCCGCATCGAGCTGAATTCCATGCCCGTGGAGCTCGACGAAATCCAGCGCCGCATCATGCAACTCGAGATTGAGCGCGAAGCCATCCGCCGCGAAGACAACCGCGACCGCGAAGCCGTTCTCAGCAAGGACCTGGCCGAGCTGAACGACAAGCGCGACACCCTCAAAGCCCGCTGGGAAAGCGAAAAAGCGGTTCTCACCGGCATTCAAACCCAGAAGACTGCTATCGAGCAATTCAAGCTGGAAGCCGAGCAGGCCGAGCGCCAGGGCGATTACGCCCGCGTGGCCGAGCTGCGCTACGGCAAGATTCAGGAAGCCGAAGCCCGGCTGAAAACCCTGCAAGACGAAGCGGCGGCGAACAAAGACGGCGGCACCATGCTCCAGGAAGTCGTGACCAGCGAAAGTATTGCCGAGGTGGTGGCCAAGTGGACCGGCATCCCGGTGAGCAAAATGCTGCAATCGGACCGCGCGAAGCTGCTCCAGCTCGAAGCCGAGCTGGGCAAACGAGTAGCAGGGCAGGCCGAGGCCATCGCGGCCATTTCGGATGCCGTGCGCCGCTCCCGCGCCGGCCTGCAGGACCCCAAGCGGCCCATCGGCTCGTTCATTTTCCTGGGCACCACCGGCGTGGGCAAAACCGAGCTGGCCAAGGCCTTAGCCGAGTATTTGTTCAACGACGAGAATGCGATGGTGCGCATCGACATGAGCGAGTTTCAGGAGCGCCACTCGGTGTCGCGCCTCATCGGGGCCCCTCCCGGCTACGTGGGCTACGACGAGGGCGGGCAGCTCACGGAGGCCGTGCGCCGCAAGCCCTACTCGGTGGTGCTGCTCGATGAAATCGAAAAGGCCCACCCCGACGTGTTCAACATCCTGCTGCAAGTGCTCGACGATGGCCGCCTCACCGACAACAAAGGCCGGGTGGCGAACTTCAAGAACACCATCATCATCATGACCTCGAACACGGGGGCCGACATCATTCAGCGCAATTTCAAGGAGCTGAACGAGTACAACCACGACGAAGTGGTGGACCGCACCCGCGACGAGGTGATGGACCGCCTCAAGGAGCACATGCGTCCCGAGTTCCTGAACCGCATCGACGAAATCGTGATGTTCCAGCCCCTCAAGCGCAAGGAAATCCGCCGCATCGTGGACATCCAGTTCCGGCAAATCCAGCAGCGCCTGGCCGAAGCCGGCATCCAGCTCGAAGCCACCAGCGAAGTCCTGGATTTCCTGGGCGAAGCCGGCTTCGACCCGCAGTTCGGCGCCCGGCCTTTGAAGCGCGTGTTGCAGCGCGTGATTCTGAACGAGCTGTCGAAAGATATTCTTTCGGGCCGCGTTTCGAAAGATGCTGTTGTTGAGGCGGTGCTGGAAGACGGCGCGGTGAAGTTTGAGAACGTGGAGATGCCGGCGGTTTAGGTTTGGTTCGTTTTGAAATGGGAAAGCCCCGCTGGCATCGTGCTGGCGGGGCTTTCCTTTTTTTAACGAAATAGAGAGGTTATTTCTCTATCTGCACCAGTTTGTCGTTTATGAAATGCAGGTTGCGTTTATATGAGTAGTAAAACAGTTCATACACTTCGTCCGCAGTAACTCTTTTGGACCTGTCATAGGGCGTGCCCCAACTGTATAAACACATTTCTTTTGTCATGCCAATGCTAACTAAACCTTTGGCAACCAATTCTCCTTTTTCAGGTCCGAATTTATCGATACAGTTTTTCCTGTAATTGCTGGCCTTGACTTGGGCGGAAAGCTTGGCTTGTGTATCTCTCTGTTTCTGTAGAATGGCAAACTGTTCCTGCTTTAATTTTTTGGCTGCTTCCTGTTTAAGGTAGTCATCTTTGAGTGTGAATTTGTAGGATTGGTATTGAGGAGCAAGACTTTCAGTAACGATAGTATTTCCATTAGCATCAGTGAATATGTAAGAAATATCGCCTTTACTTATTTCTAATAGGGCAACCTCGCATAGCCACTCATCTTTATCAGAAACCGTTATGTCCTTTGACGTTCTGAAGTCTTTAATGGATAAAGTCTTTTCATAACTTGGGATTCGAATAATGAATTTCTTTTTGTCGTATAGCTTCTGCTGCTTTACGAAATAAGCTACAGATATGAAAGGTTTTCCGATGTTGTCAGTGTAAATGGAGTCGCCGACTTCATTCTTGAGTAGGTATAATCCGATTCCTCTATAATAATTAGGTTCAAATTCATAGTCTAATTCGGTGGTTTCATCATTGTTTTGCTCTGCTCTCAGTTTGCGGATTTTAGAAATTACAGCTTGTGATTGTTCGCGATTAAGAATGTTTAATACGGTGTAATATTTATCACTTATGGCGTTCTTGTCAGCGCATACCTCAAATCGAAGGCTGTTGTTGACAAATCCAAAGGATGTATTTACTGCCTTGTAAATATAGGTTTTGATGTTTTTTATACTGCTTGCATGTTTGAAATCGTTATACAGATAAGCATCTTTGTTTGAAATTGGCGCAACTTTGTTTGCGCTTGCGGGAATGATGCTGCTATGAGTAGCATATAAATTACAAACACCAGAGAAGGAAGGTAGATATATTTTTTGGCCTATGTATTTATAGTTGTCAATAAAATTATCCTCGATTCTGAAATCTTGCAGACTGTCATAAGGCTCTGGCCTTGCAACGGGTGCCGTCTCAACGAAATTGTCAAACTTCTTAACAACAATTTGTGACCTGACCGTTAAAGACAGAAACATGCACAATAACAGAAGGGCTGCAAATTGAAATTGATTAAAGGCTTTCATTCTCAATCGAAGTAAATAAAGTGGGTTAGTGCTTTCGCAGTCTTTGAATCATTAAAGCGCAAGTTAGTGCCGACTACAGAAACTCTAGTTACTGTCGCCGCTTGGGGTGGCGGCCGGGGCGCCGGGGCGGGGGTGTAATTTTAGGGCATCTTACGCACTCCGCATGAAACGAATCCATCTGTTCGAGCTTGAAGACTTCGCTTGGTTTCCCAACTGGATACGCATCTGTCTGACGCGACTCATTGTGGTTATGCACAAATTCCTGGGTTCACCGGCGGACTTAATTCAGCTGCTCAACCGGGCGTTGGCCCATTCCGAAAGCGCGGCCATCGTGGACTTGTGCTCGGGCAGCGGAGGACCAATGCTGGAAGTCTACCGGACGCTGAAAAAGCAGCCCGGCCTGGGCAGTCTGCAGCTCACGCTGACGGATTTGTATCCGAATTTGACTTTGGCGGCTGCCATCAACGCGCGGGCAGATGCTGAGCTGCGGTACGATACTCAATCCATTAACGCAGCCAACGTAGCCTCGGGATTGCGCGGCGTGCGCACCCTGGTCGGCAGCTTCCACCACATGCGCCCGGAGGTAGCCCGGCATATTCTGCAAGACGCAAAGGAAAAGCATCAGCCCATCTGTGTGTACGAAATCAGTGACAACAGCTTTCCCATCAGCCTGTGGTGGGTGGCCCTGCCCCTGAACTTCCTGATGGCGCTTTTCATTACGCCCTTTGCGCGTCCGGTTACGGTAAAACAGCTCTTTTTTACTTACGCCTTGCCGATTATCCCGTTCTGCTTTGCCTGGGACGGGGCAGTGTCCAATGCCCGCACGTACACCTTGGGCGATATGGCAATCCTGCTCGAAGGGTTGCAGTCCGATGACTACACTTGGGAAACCGGCTTGATTTCGGGCAAGGCTAAGAAATTGTATCTACTCGGCCTGCCCAACAGACTGTAGCATCCAACGTTCTGGGATTGGGGTGGAGATACAGCCTCGCCCGATAGGCGGCCACGGGTCACGCTGCGCTAAATTCTCATCATCACTCACTACCTGAAACGCCCGCTACTCCCGCCGTTTGGGGTGGCGGCCGGGGCGCGGGGGCGGGGGTGTTTTAGCTTTTAGCTGATGGCTATTAGCTGTTAGCTTTTGTTCTCGTTCGTCGTATTTTTGACTACTCACCCATTTCAACCCGCATGGATACCGCCGCCATCACCGCCCACATCGAACTGAACCCGCAGGTGCGCTTCGGCAAGCCGGTGGTGAAGGGCACGCGCACGACCGTGGCCGAAGTGCTGGAAATGCTGGCCAACGGCATGAGCGCCGCCGACATTGAGGAGGACTTTCCGGCCATCGGCGCGGCGCAGGTGCGGGCCTGCTTGCTGTATGCGGCCTACAAGGAAAGCATTGTGCTACTGGCCGCCGCGTAGTTGCTCATGCGCCTGCTGCTGGACGAAAATATCTCCTGGCGCTTAGCCGCCTACCTGCGGCCGCATTGCGCGACGGTGCTCCACGTCCGCGATATCAACCTGGACAACAGCCCCGATACCAGCATCTGGCGCTACGCCAAGCAGCACGGCTACGATGTGCTGACCAAGGACGAGGATTTCCTGCGGCTGGTGTTGGCCGAAGGGTTTCCGCCCCGCGTGGTGGCCGTGCAAAATGCGCAAGTGCCGGTAGCCAAGCTGGCGGAGTTCTTGCTGGCGCGGCTGCCGCAGATTCAATCGTTTCTGGGGCCGCAAACGGAGTTTGGGCTGTTGCAGCTGCGGCTGCCGTGAGCAGAAACTGAAGACACTCCCACTACCCTCGCCGCTTGGGGTGGCGGCCGGGGCGCCGGGGCGGGGAGGTTTTGGCTGGCTATTAGCCCTCGTTCGTCGTATCTTAGATAGGCAAATGCCTGATGAAGCAGGCCGCGATATTATGAAAAAGACCGAAGATATTCCCGCCGAAGTACTGCAAGCGGCTACGCGGCAAGCGTCGTTGCGGGCAGTGAGCGAAAGCCGGGCGCTGGGCCTTACCGTGACGGTTTACGAAAACGGCAAACTGGTGCGGATTCACGCCAACGGGCAGCGTGAAGTAGTGATAGACCAGTACCAGAACCCCAGCCGCAAAGCCTAGCGATGACGGCGAGTGCCACTCCGCGACTGCGCCTGTTTGCGGGGCCCAATGGCTCGGGAAAATCGGCGCTGCTGGATGAATTGCGCGGGCAGTTCAATCTGGGCGTGTATGTGAATGCCGATGAGATTGAGAAGCAGCTGGTCCGGCAGCGGTTCCTGCATCTGTCTGATTACCAGCTGGCCGCAACGCAGGCCGATTTTGCGGCGTTTCTGGCGGGCGGAAAAACGGCCGTGGGAGCGCAAACCAGTCAGGAAATAGGGCTACACATTGCGGAGAATATCGTGGTAATGCAGCCGGAAGCGGCCGTGAATTCGTACGTGGCTGCCACGGTGGCCGATTTTTTGCGGCATCAGCTGCTGGCGGCCCGGCTCAGCTTCACGTTTGAGTCAGTGATGTCGCACCGGTCGAAGCTGGAGTTTTTGCAACTGGCGGCGGCTCAGGGCTACCGCACTTACCTCTACTACATTGCCACGGAAACCCCGGCTGTAAACGTGGACCGCGTGAGCAACCGGGTGAGCAAAGGCGGGCACGGCGTTTCGACGGAAAAGATTGTGAGCCGATATGCGAAAAGCCTGGGCCTGTTGGTCGAAACCATGCAGCAGGTAAGCCGGGCGTATCTGTTCGATAATTCGGGCACGTCCATTTGGTGGTTTGCCGAATACGAGCCGGATAAATTGACGACAGTTGCCGAGGAACTGCCGGAGTGGTTTCGGCGCGCCTGGATGAAGGTATAAAGACACTGCCGCTACCGTCGCCGCTTGGGGTGGCGGTGCGGGGCGCTGGGGCGGGAGTGTAAGCGCCTCTATTGCGAGGCACAAGCTCGCCCGAATAGTAATGCACGAGTTACGCTCCGCTAAACTCGCGTCAGGGTACGCTGGCAGAAATCGCGGCTACCCCTGGCGTGCGTCACCCTCGGATACGGGCTCCGGTATGGGGAACGCCCCACGGGCCAGTAATTGCCTATTTCCGAGCCGCGGCTTTCTCCAGCCGCTCGTTTAAAGCCATTCCCAAGCCGGTATCGGGTAGTCGCTCGGCAAACAACTGCTGCAGGTCCAGGGCGTCGAGATAATGCAAGGCCGCGTAGAGGCCGTGGGCAGCCTCGGCCAGGTCGCCCCGGCCGGGGCTCAGCACCACCTGCTGCGCAGCGGGCAGGTTCGGGAACGGCTCGCGCAGGGTGAGCGCACCCGTGGTGGCGGGGTCAAAAGCGGGCAGCGCCGCTTGGCCCGGGCCAAAGAGCCGCAGTGGCGTGTGGGGCGAGTAGTGGTAGGGCAGCAGGCCCGGGCTGGCGGCGGGCCGGGCTTTTTCGGGTGCGCTGCGCAGGCGGGTGGCGGGCACTACGGCTCGAAGCATTTCCAGCGAAATGGCCCCGGGGCGGTACACCACCGGCTCGCCATCGGGCCCAAATCCCACCACCGTGCTTTCGATGCCGGCCTGGCAAGGCCCGCCATCGAGCACGTAGGGAATCTGGCCGCCCAGCTGGCCCAGCACGTGCTCGGGCCGCGTGGGGCTAATGTAGCCGAACGGATTAGCCGAAGGTGCGGCCAGTGGGAAATCGAGTTGCCGCAGCAGCTCCTGTACCAGGGGGTGCGCCGGGATGCGCACGGCCACATCCGGCAGGCCGGCCGTTACGAGGTCGGGCACCACGGCCGGCTCGCGGGGCAGCAGCAGCGTGAGCGGCCCCGGGCTAAAAGCTGCCAGCAACTGATGCGCCGCCGCGGGTACGGCATCGAAACGGACGTACCCGGGCAGTTGCTCCACGCTGGCGAAATGCAGAATGAGCGGGTTGGTCAGGGGCCGGCCCTTCACCGCGAAGATGCGGTGCAGGCTGTCCTGCCGCAGGCCGTGCCCGGCCAGGCCGTACACGGTTTCGGTAGGAATGGCCACCAGCTCGCCGGCGCGGAGCAAGTCTGCGGCATGGGCCACATCGGTGCCTAATAAAGTATTCATAGCAAGCGGCTGGGCTCCCGGTGAGAAGCAAAGTGAGCCTCAAAAGTAAGGGCCTGCTGTTTGGTGCAGGGCAGTATTGCCGGCTTATGTAACTGCTGTTACGCAGCAGGATGTAGCGCGGACTTTGTAGTCCGCGAGTCTGCGCCGCTACAACCACTAAACGGCGCAGACTCGCGGACTACAAAGTCCGCGCTACATCCCCCGAAGCGCTTTAGCAACGAGAGTGCGTAACAGCAGTTATGTAAGGCATCTGGTGCCAAGCCGGGGAATTGCCTTTTTGGGGAAGGGGCTCGCCCCAAGCTGGCCTAAGCCGGCGCGAGTTTAGCGCAGCGTAACTCGCGCCGGCACTCATCACCTGAAACCTTCGCTACGTTTGCCGTTTTCGGTAGTAGCCGGGGCGCTGGGGCGGGACTTTAGCCGTTCGCTCTTCGCTACTGGCTGCTAAGTAGTCGTGCATAAGTAATCGTATTCGCTTGAACGTCATGCTGAGCTTGTCGAAGCATCTCTACCGCTTCGTTGAACGGCTCATGCCAAGCGGTAGAGATGCTTCGACAAGCTCAGCATGACCGCCTTTTCACTGTGCGTTTACTTGTGTGTGACTGCTTGAGTAGTCATTCAAAAGTAAACGGGCTGTCAGTTGCTCGTTGTTGGTTGTCAGTCAGACAATTGCCATACTGCCAACAACTGACAACGAATGCCTAACAGCCTAGTCCTCGTTCATTGTATTGTTGACCAACCACCTATTCCAACCCGCATGGATACCGCGCCATCACCGCTCATATCAAACTGAACCCGCGGGTGCGTTTCGGCAAGCTGGTGGTGAAGGGCACGCGCACGACCGTGGCCGAAGTGCTGAAAATGCTAGTCAATAGTATGATTGACAACGATATAGTGAAGGGTTTTTCGGCTAGCGGCCCGGCGCAGGTGCGGGCCTGCCTGCTGCACGCGGCCTACCGGTGGCGCTGCGCCCGCCGGTCCATCCGTTCGCGGTAGCGCCGGCCCTGTGCCAGGTGGCGGGGGCGCAGTTTCTGGCGTAGCGCGGGTGGCAGGGGCGTACCAGCCAGGTAGCCGGTGCGCAACTGCTCGAAGTGGGCTTTGGTATACGGGGCGTTGTGAATGAGCATGAAGGCCAGCCCGGCACTCATCAGGCCCAGGCCCACCGCCACGGAGTTATCCGATGCCTTGGCGGGCTGAGGCGCGTAGGGACTGCTGGACGAGGTGGCGGCACCCGAGCCCGTCAGAATGCGGGCTATGGGCAGCAGGGCTACCAATGGCCAGGTCCCGGCCGAGCGGCGCGCCAGAAACAGCCCTTGCACCGCATCAAGCGTATCGGTGCGGGCATCGGCCAGCACCTGCTCCACCGACGGGGTAGCAGCAGGTGGGGCCAGGGGGGCAGCCGGCAGCGGGGCCGGGGCAGCAGCCGGTACCGGGGTCGGGGCCGATGGGCGCAAGGCTAGCAGCGGGTCGGGCTGCGAGGCGGTTCCGTGCAGGGGGGCGAAGTTGCCGTGCAGGCGACGCTGGATATCGGTAGGCAAGTGGCCCGTTGCGGCCAGTTCCCGCAACACGCGGTGCTCGCGCCCCCACCCAAACCGGACAACTTTTTTGGTGCCCAACAGCGCCAATGTCGAGCCGATGACCACGCCGGGCGTCCAGACGCCGGCACTGGTGCTTTGTTGGGCGGGAATGATGGAGGCCGCCATCCCGGCTGCCCCAAACGCCAGCCACCCAAAGCCCCCGCCGCGCCGGCTCTGGAACAGCTCGTGCACGGCGCGGGCGGTGTCCTGGCGGGTGAGGGGGAATGCAGCCTGGGCGACGGAGGCCTGTGCCCGGGCCTGGCCCGCCCCGAGGAGGAGTGAAAGCAGCAGCAATCGGTAGCGGTTGAACATAAAATGAACAGGAAGTAAAAAAGCAGCACAAGGTAGTGAAGGCCCCACCAACTCGACACCGTTAGCTTTGCCGCATGGCTTCCGTCTTTCAGACTTATTTCCAGCTGGGCTTTCTGCACATCTGCACGCCCCGCGCCGCCGACCACCTCACGTTCCTGCTGGCCCTGTGCGCGCCCTACGTGCTGACGGACTGGCGGCGGGTGCTGGCGCTGGTCACCAGCTTCACGCTGGGGCACTCGCTCACGCTGGCGCTGGCTACGCTGGGCGTAGTGTCCTTCAACCCGGCCATTATCGAAGCCCTGATTCCCATTACCATCATGGTCACGGCCCTGCTGAACCTGCGGGGCGCGGGCCGGGTGCTGCGGCCCCGTGCCCCGGTGCTGGCCGCCGCACCCAATGCGCTGGCCCTCGGCTTCGGCCTGATTCACGGGCTGGGCTTCTCCAACTACCTGCGGGCGCTGCTCGGGGCCGGTAGCCGGCCCATCCAGGAGCTGCTGGCCTTCAATGTGGGCGTGGAAGTAGGGCAGGTGCTCATCGTGACCATCATTCTGCTGCTTGGGGCAGTGCTGCTGCGGGGGCTGGGCGTAGCCCGCCGCGACTGGCTGCTGACCACCAGCGGGGCGGCCCTGGGCATTGCCACGGTGCTGCTGCTGCAACAGCTGTGGCCGTAGCGCGGGGTACAGGGAGGAGTTAAAAGTTAAAAGTGAGGAGTTAAAGGGGGCGTTAGGATTTCACCTTTAACTCTCAACGGTATCCCCCGCCCGTTGTCGCTGAACCAGTCACTATAGCGCAACGTTGGCGTAACTTTCGCCGACCTTTTCGACTAAGGTTTTCAACTTCTTTCGATTTCTTCAACTCACGCTTACTCTATGCGTCGTTTTTTATTCGCCGGCCTGGTGCTGGCCGTGGCGGGCCAGCTGCCCGCCGTGGCCCAGAACACCAACTCGGGCACCGACAAATTTGCGCAGCTCGAAACGATGCTGCCCACACCCAACAGCTACCGCACCGCCAGCGGCGCGCCCGGCTCCGACTACTGGCAGCAGCGCGCCGACTACGACATCAAAGTGACGCTCGATGATGCCAGGCAGGCCATTACGGGCCGCGAAACCATCACCTACACCAACCTCTCGCCCGACGCGCTGCCCTACCTGTGGGTGCAGCTCGACCAGAATATTTTCGAGCAGAACTCCATCACCAACGCCACTCAGGTGGGCTCGATGCAGGACAAAGTGCCGTTTCAGGCGCTCGAAGGCATGCTGTCGGATTTCGATGGCGGCTTCAAAATTGAGAGCGTGACCGGGGCCAACGGCAAGGCGCTGAAAACCGTGGTGAACAACACCATGATGCGCGTGGATTTGCCGTCGCCGCTGCAGCCGCGCCAGTCGGTTTCCTTCAATGTGAAGTGGCACTACAACATCAACGACCAGACGAAAATCAACGGCCGCAGCGGCTACGAGTATTTCGCGGACGACAAGAACTACCTCTACGAAATCGCGCAGTTCTACCCGCGCATGGCCGTGTACTCGGATAACCAGGGCTGGCAGCACAAGCAGTTCCTGGGCAACGGCGAGTTCACGCTTCCCTTCGGTGACTACAAAGTGAGCATCACCGCGCCCGCCGACCACATTGTGGGAGCCACCGGCACGCTCCAGAATGCGTCTCAGGTGCTCAGCAGCACCCAGCAGCGCCGCTTCGAGCAGGCCAAAAATGCCAAGAAGCCGGTGCTCATCGTGAGCCAGGAGGAAGCCGTGAAAAACGAAGCAAACCGCGCCACCGGCACCAAAACCTGGAATTTTGCCGCCAAAAACGTGCGCGACTTTGCCTGGGCCAGCTCGCGCAAGTTCATCTGGGATGCCATGGGCATCAATCAGGACGGCAAGCAGGTGATGTGCATGTCGTACTACCCCAAGGAAGGCAACCCGCTGTGGGGCCAGTACTCAACGCAGGTGGTGGCTCATACCATCAAAACGTACTCGAAATACACCATTCCCTACACCTACCCAGTGGCCATTTCGGTGCACGGCCCGGTGGGCGGCATGGAGTACCCCATGCTGTGCTTCAACGGCGGGCGGCCCGAGAAGGACGGCACGTACTCGGCGGAGCGGAAATACGGGATGATTTCGGTGATTATCCACGAAGTGGGCCACAACTTCTTCCCCATGATTATCAACTCCGACGAGCGGCAGTGGTCGTGGATGGACGAGGGTCTGAACTCCTTCGTGCAGTTCCTGACCGAGCAGGAGTGGGAGCGCAACTATCCCAGCCGCCGCGGCGAGCCGCGCAACATCACGGCCTACATGGCCACCGATAAGACCCTGCAAACCCCGATTATGATTAACTCGGAATCGGCGCTGCAGTTTGGCAACAATGCCTACGGCAAGCCCGCCACGGCCCTCAACATCCTGCGCGAGACGGTGATGGGCCGCGAGCTGTTCGACTATGCGTTCAAGACCTACGCCACGCGCTGGGCCTTCAAGCACCCCACGCCCGCCGACTTCTTCCGCACCATGGAAGACGCCTCGGCCGTGGACCTGGACTGGTTCTGGCGCGGCTGGTTCTACACCGTCGACCACACCGACCTGGCCCTGGAATCGGTGAAATCCTTCAACGTAAGCACCAAAAATCCACAGGTCGAAAACCAGCGCCTGCAGCAGCAGAAAGCCGCCGCGCCGCAGTCCATCACGGCCCAGCGCAACGCCACCGACATCAAGCAAACCCTGGTGGAGGAGAAAACTGAGCTGAAGGACTTCTACAACGGCTACGACCCGCTGGCCGTGACTTCGGCCGACCAGCAGCGCTACGCCGCTTATATGAAAACCCTGAGCCCCGAGCAGCAGCAGCGCCTCGGCAATACCCAGAATTTCTACGAGTTGAGCCTGCGCAACGCCGGCGGCCTCGTGATGCCCGTGGTACTCCAGATGACTTACGCCGACAACACGCAGGAAATCCAGACGATTCCGGCCGAAATCTGGCGCAAAAACAACGAGAAAGTCACGAAAATCATCGTGACCAAGAAGCCCGTCATCAGCTTTGTCATCGACCCCTTCCAGCAAACGGCCGATACGGACTTGAGCAACAACGCATTCCCGCGCCAGCCCGCCGCCTCGCGCTTCGAGCTATTCCAGCAGCAGCAGCAGGCCGCGCCCAACCCCATGCAGCAGGCCGCCCAGGCCAGCCCCATGCAGAAAATGGAGCAGAAGCCCGGCAGCGGCAACTAAGGTTTCCGCCCGTCATTGCGAGGAGGCACGACATTCCGCGAATTAAGCGGCGTCAATCCGTCCTGTTCTCAGCGACTACCCTACTAACGTGAAAAGCCCCGACACTACGCAGTGTTCGGGGCTTTTTCGTAAGGCTGGGGTCGTTGCTCCGGTCTGACCGCCCTAGGCGGTCTGACCGGTTGAAGCACCACCGATTTTGGCCGCTCGACAACCGGTCAGACCGCCTAGAGCGGTCTGACCGGACCGTTCATTCTTCGCCTGGCGGCAGCCGGATAAGGACAAGATTCTATGCAGTATCGGGGCTTCTTCCTAAAGCTGGCCACATTTCAGGGATGGTGGCTGAGAACAGGACGGATTGACGCCGCTTAATTCGCGGAATGTCGTGCCTCCTCGCAATGATAGCCGTAAACCTGCTTAACTGGCCTTTGGGGCTTCGCCGCCTACCATGCGCGAAATCAGCCCGTGGTCCTTGGTCAGCTCGGCCCATACCACGCCCACTACATGCACCACGAAGAAGCCGATGATGAGCCACATGGTCACGTTGTGGATTTCCTCGGCCGTGTGTTCGAGTTTATCGAATAAGGCCACTTCGTTATGGTACGTCAGGATGAGGCCGGTGAGGCACATAACCGCCAGGAAAGCATAGAACAGCGCATAGGTGCTCGTGGAGAAGAGAATTTTGCCAGCCGTCCCTTTCTCTGCGGGCGGGGCCAGGCGGTAGCGCCGGGCCACTGCCAGCAGCCGGGCCGAAAAGCGCATATCCGAGGGCCCGCGCAGCTCCAGCACCACGCGCAGTAGCCAGAAACCCACCAGGGCCAATCCAATGTAGATATGCCATTCCCAGATGCGCTCGCTGATAATGTGCGTGAGCGAGCGGGCCTGCTGCGTCGTGAGCACGATATTATCCTTGCTCAGCGCCTGCTGAAACTCCGGCACCGCCGACCGCGAGTTCACAATAACTTTCTGAAACAGAATGGTCGCCAGCTGCGCGCTTATGAGCAAGGCGCTGCCCCAGTGCCAGAAACGTAGTGGGGCGCGGTAGTCTTTGGTCGGGGCTTCGGTAGCGGGGGCAATGGTTGGAGTCATCAGCGAAAAATGGGGGCGAAAATGGGTTATGCAGGCAGCGCAGCGGTGGTTTCTAAAACCGCGGTGGATACCGTTTCAGTCCGGCCGGGGTATTCGCGCAGGGCGTGCGCCAGGCAGGTTAGCGCTGCGTTGAGGTCGGTTTGGTTGAGCACGTAGGCGATGCGTACCTCGTGCCGGCCCAGGCCCGGCGTGTGGTAGAAGCCGTTGGCGGGGGAAAGCATCAGGGTCTGGTTTTCGTAGGAAAATGACTCCAGCAGCCACTGGCCGAAGGCTTCGGTATCGTCGACGGGCAGGTGGGCCAGCACGTAGAACGCGCCGCCGGGGCAGGGGCACACCACGCCGGGCATGGCCCGCAGCCGGGCCACGGTCAGGTCGCGCCGGGCCTGGTATTCAGCTTTGCTGTCGTCAAAGTACGACTCGGGCAGCTCGGCGGCGGCTTCGGCCAGCAGCATGCCCAGGCCGGGCGGGCTCACCCGCATCTGGGCGAAGCGGAAGGCGGCCGCGTACACCGCTTTATTCAGCGTAACCAGCGCGCCAATCCGCGCCCCGCAGGCGCTGTAGCGCTTCGAAATGGTGTCGACCACTACCACGTTGGGCTCGGCCCCGGCCAGCTGCAGCGCGCTCACGTAGGGCGCGTCGTAGCAGAACTCCCGGTAAGCCTCGTCCGAAATCAGGTATAGATTATGGGCTTTGCACAGGGCCAGCATGCTTTCCAGCTCGGCGCGGCTATACACGTAGCCGGTGGGGTTGCTGGGGTTGCAGACGAGGATGGCGCGGGTGCGCTTCGTGATGGCCCGCTCGAAATCGGCCAGCGGCGGCAGCGCGAAATTGTCCTCAATGTGCGCCGTGACGGGCACGATATTCACGCCCGCCGCGATGGCGAAGGCCGTGTACGTGCCATAGAACGGCTCCTGAATAATCACCTCGTCGCCGGGGTTCAGGCAGGTGAGCAGCGCAAACAGAATGGCCTCGCTGCCGCCCGTGGTCACGATAATATCCTCCATCACCACGGGCAGGCCGTTGCGCTGGTAGTAGGCGGCCAGCTTGTGACGGTAGCTTTCGGTGCCCGCGCCGTGGCTGTAGCCCAGCACCCGGATATCAGCGTTGCGCAAGGCGGCCAATGCGGCCGGTGGCGTTTCAATGTCCGGTTGCCCGATATTGAGCGGATACACGATTTTGCCCTGCTTGCGAGCCTGTTCGGCATAAGGAGCCAGCTTGCGGAACGGGGAAACGGGCATGGCCTGCCCCCGCTGAGATATTTCTAACATACACTTGCTTTAAAGCCCGCCACGCGCGTTGCGGCGGCTTCAGTTGGTTAAATATAAGCGTGGCTGGCTGGTCAGAGGCACTTCTGGTACAGATTGTACAAAATCCGGTTGTCGGCCTCGGTCAGCGGCCCGCCCACGTTCTGCTGGATAAAATGCAGCTTAAACGCCCGAGTAGCCGCCGGTAAATCCCGCGTATCGTACCCGATAATGCGCAGCGCCTCCCGTTGGTTAAAGGTCGTAACCGGGCCGTTGAGGCGGGCCAGCTGGGCATCCACGGTGCTGGTGTCGGGTAGCAGGGTGGGGGCGGGGAGAGCAACGTCAGTTTCGGGTAGCCGCGGCAGCAGCAGACGGCTGGCCAGCGCAATGGCACTATCGGCCCCAAACGGACTGGGCAGCGGCCCGGCATCATACCACAGGCCGAAGCCGTTGTCCGCCAGTTGTTTCCAGGGAAAGTACGCGCTGGGGTCATTCTTGCGGCTGGGCGCAATATCGGCGTGACCGATGAAATTGGCGGCCGGAATGCCGTAGGCTTTCCTCAGGTCTGCCAGCACCAGCAACAGGCTACTCACCTGAGCCTGGGCAAAAGGCTCGGCCCCGTTGTTGTCCAGCTCAATACCGATGGAGCAGGAGTTGATGTCGGTGGTGTTGCCCCACCGGGCTACGCCGCCGTGCCAGGCGCGCAGGTAGTCGTTCAGCATGTGGTATATCCGGCCGTCGCGCCCAATCACGTAGTGCGCGCTCACCTGCGTGCGGGGCAGCGTGAAGGTCTTCAATGTTTGAGCCGTGGAATCCTGCGCCGTGTGGTGAATGACGACGTAGTTGGGCTTGCGCAGGTTAAAATTGGTGGTGCCCACCCAGTACCTGCCCAGCAGGCTGTCGGCCCCCGGCGTTGGGCCGGGCATGGCCCGCAGGGCCTCCCCGTAGGCCTTCACCTGGGCCCGATACGACTTATTGGTGGCGGCGTAGGGGTTGCGCTGGGCGGCGCAGGCGGTGAGGGTGGCGGCCAAGGCCAGGCCCATACTGTGGCGGAGGTTCATGCGGGCGCGGAAGATTTGAAGGGCTGAGTGAGCACCGCAAATTTCAGCAAAAAAGCAGGAAAGCCAGCAACTTAGCGCCCGTTGCCACCAGGCTGCACCTTACGAAATAAGCAATGCGGGAAGATGGTGATGCCCACCGTGGTGTAGCCCCGGCCCTGTTTTAGCTCGCGCACGCCGGGGGCATAAATAGTCTGACTGTTCCTTTCATCGTAGCCAAACGTGGCTGACGTGCCCCAGGCTGCCTGCAATTGCACCGGCCGGTCCTCGAACGGCCCATTGCCCAGCCGCACCCGCATGAACAACATGGGCTCGCTTCGGGTCATGCTGCTCAGGTCCACGGGCGTGCGCTGGTCGGTAAGGGTGGTGAAACGCACTTGCGTGATGCGGTAGGCCGCCCCGAGCGAAATGACATCGCCGGTCTGAAAGATGCCATACACTTCCCCAAATAGCTTATTGTAGCGGGCATCGAACTCGTAGCGGGTGGGGTAGCTCAAAATAAACCCGCCTATGGAGTAAGCCGCCTCGTTGCGGGCCTGCCCAAAGCCCCCCAAGCCGCCCACTACCCAGCGTGAACCCAGCCGCCAGTACGTGCCCAGGCCGAAATCATAATGATGGCCGCGGTAGTACGTCGAGTCCCTGGTATCGCGGGAATCGTTGCGCAGGCTGCCGGTAGAGGCCCGCACCAGCAGGTGCGGCAGCGGGGAGTAGGTGCCGGACAGCTCGTAGCGGCTGTTGAGGTAGGTGCTGGCGGTGATTTCGGATTGTCGGGAGCCAGTGATTTGCGGCGCGGCGCATTGCGTGGGCTGATACACCACGCAGCCCGCCAAGCAGTGCGCACAGCTGGCTAGTAGCAGCGCGAGTAGGGGTTTATTCATGGGAAAAAGGAAGCGGAAAAGGAAAGACAAGATAAGCCGAAAAAAGCCCCCGCAACTTCTGCTGCGAGGGCTTTTTTAGCATAATCAGCGCACAAGCTAAAGCATGTGCTACAATCTATTTTGCGTAGGCCACGGCGCGCATCTCCCGGATTACGGTGATTTTAATCTGGCCGGGATACTGCATTTCCTTCTCAATTTTCTGCGAAATCTCGAAGCTCAGCTCGGCGGCGCGCTCGTCGGTTACGTTCTCGGCGTCCACCATCACGCGCAGCTCGCGGCCTGCCTGAATGGCGAAGCACTGGTTTACACCCTTGAAGCCGTTGGCGGTTTCTTCCAATTGCTTGAGGCGCTTGATGTAGCTCTCCATCATCTCGCGGCGGGCACCGGGGCGCGAGCCCGAAATGGCGTCGCAGGCCTGCACCAGCGGCGAAATCATAGCCGTCATCTCAATCTCGTCGTGGTGGGCGCCGATGGCGTTTACCACATCGGGGTGCTCTTTCCACTTCTTGGCCATCTCCATGCCCAGAATGGCGTGGGGCAGCTCGGGCTCCTCGGTGCTCACCTTGCCGATGTCGTGCAGCAGGCCGGCGCGCTTGGCTTTCTTTACGTCGAGGCCCATCTCGGCGGCCATGGTGGCGCAGAGGTTGGCTACTTCGCGGCTGTGTTGCAGCAGGTTCTGGCCGTAGGATGAGCGGAAGCGCATCCGGCCCACCATCTTAATCAGCTCCGGATGCAGGCCGTGAATGCCGAGGTCGATGATGGTTTTCTCGCCAATCTCAACGATTTCCTCCTCAATGTTCTTACGGGTTTTGGCCACAATCTCCTCCACGCGGGCGGGATGAATCCGGCCATCTTTCACCAGCAGGTGCAGCGAGAGGCGGGCAATTTCGCGCCGCACCGGGTCGAAGCCCGAGATGATGATGGCTTCCGGGGTATCGTCCACGATGATTTCCACGCCCGTCGCCGCCTCCAGCGCGCGGATGTTGCGGCCCTCGCGGCCGATGATTTTGCCCTTCACGTCGTCGCTTTCAATGTTGAAAATCGACACGCAGTTCTCAATGGCGTGCTCCGACGCGGTGCGCTGAATGGTTTCCAGTACAATCTTCTTGGCGTCCTTAGTAGCAGTCAGCTTGGCCTGGGCCACGGTGTCCTTCACGAAGGAGCTGGCCTGAATCTGGGCTTCGTTCTTCAGCGATTCCACCAGCTGCTCGCGGGCTTCGGCGGCCGTTAAGTTTGCTATGGTTTCGAGCTGGCGCTGCACGGAATGCAGCTGCTCGTCGGCCTCTTTCTGCTTTTCTTCGAGCTCAGCCGCGGCCTCCTCGTGGTCGGTGCGGCGCTTTTCAGCCTGGCTTTCCAGCTTGTCGCGCAGCTGCTGGGTGTCGGTCTGGTTTTTCTCGCGGGCTTTTTCCAGGTCCACCTCCTTGCGCTGTAGCTGCTCAAGCTGGCGCTGAGTGGTTTCGGTCAGCATCTTGATGCTTTGCTCCTGCTCCACCACGCCCTGGCGGCGTTCGGTCAGCTCCTGGTCGAGGGCCTGCTTGAGGCGGCGGCTCTCCGTGTCAAACTCGTTGCGGATGCTCTTGAACTTGTTCTTGGATTGCTCCAGACGCTCGTCGGCCTGCTTGATTTTTTCGTCGCGAAGGCGGTTGCCTTTCTCCTCCGCATCGCGGAGAATTTGCTGAGCGCGGGCCGTAGCCTCGCCCTCGTGGTCCAGCCGGGCTTTGCCGGCTAGCAGCCGTCCCACCACGATGCCCGCCACAAGGGCGACCACGGCGGCCAGCAGACTGTACATTATCACTGGTGACATATAATTATGGTTTTTGGATGGATGAAAAAACCATAACCGGGGGAACAGTTTTGCCCGGGCGCGGGCGGAAGCGGCCGATTGCCGCGCCGCCCTGCCGGGCCAACGAGTATTGTGGGTGCTGAGCGGGCTGTATCAGCCCGCCAGCACCACGCCTGATAGCAGCTCGTCGAAACGAGCCAGCCGCTCGGTCAGCGCCGCATCGGTGCCGTCCTTTTCCTTGCTCACTTTCAATTGGTCGGCCATCGTAGCCAGGGCTACCATGGCCAGCAGGTCCTGCTTGTCCTGAATGCCGTAGCCTTCCCGGAATTCGCGCAGCTTGTCGCCCAACAGGCGGCCCGCCAGGCGCAGCCGTTCTTCATCCTGCACTTCTACGCGCATCGGATAATCCCGGTCAGCAATACGAATTTTGATGGCTAGTTCGCTCATAAGGCGTCAGTTACGGCGGCAGGGGTGAGGGTCAGTCGGTTTAGTCTCTCAAATAGGCAAGACACTTGTCGAGTTCGCGGATGTATTCGTTGAGGCGCAGTTTTAATTCGTTGGCATGGGTTGGTTCCCCAGCTATGGTTTGCACAAGTTTAACGATATTTTCCTGGTTTTGGCGCTCCTTGAGTTGCCGGTCCCGCTCGCGCACGTCGCCCTTCAGCTGCTGCACGGTGGTGTTGGCATCGGCCAGGTCCTCGCGCAATTGCTGATAGGCAGCCACTAAGGTGGTAATCTGCCGCTCCAGGCGGTCGAGTTGCGCAAGCTGTTGAGTAGAGGCCACGGGCGGTAAATTTTTGGGTGAAGATAAAGCGCCGCTGCGAAAGCTACACTTTATACCCGGCCCGCTCGCTGCTTGCTAGTCAGGCAGGTTTGCTTTCGGGCCTGGGCGATACCTTAAAACCTGGGCAGCGAACAAAAATAGAACGTCATGCTGAGCTTGCCGAAGCATCTCGCGTGCAGGAGTAATCCAATTGATTGGGATACTATCACAAGCGAAATGTCTCGGCTACGCTCGACATGACGTTCTATTGCCAATCGGCAATTACTACAGCGGTTTTCAAGCTGCTGTATGGGTGTAGAGACGCAACATTTTGCGTCTCGTCGTTGCTAATGTTGGTTACATTGAGCGGTACTGCGCGGTTCCGGTCGTTCAACGACGAGACGCAAAATGTTGCGTCTCTACACCCGTACACCAATTCGAAGACTGCTTTAGCCCTTTTTCGACTTGGTTTTCATTTTGCCGCCATCTTCCATTTTGGTCTTCATCTTCTCGGTGGTGGGGGCGTCGGAAGCCGTCTTGGCGGCTTCGGCCACGCGGTTGCCGTCCATATCCAGCTCCACCACTTCGTAGCCGAGGGCCTGCACAGCGGGCAGCTGCTTGCGGTCGCCCACCACTACGATGTACATTTTATCGGCGGGCAGGTACTTTTTGGCCGAAGTCTGCACGTCTTCCTTAGTCAGCTTTTGCAGAATCTGGTTTTGCTCGTCCACGTAGGTAGTAGGCAGGTCGTACTCCACAATGCGGCTCAGGAAGCCCGCTTTTTGCTGGCCGGTTTCGTATTTCAGGGCGTCGCCCTGGCCGATGGACGTTTGCACGAAGCGCAGCTCCTCGTCGGAAATGCCGTTGGGGAAGTTCTTGATTTCGCTCATGAACTCCTTCACCGAGGCGGCCGTCGCATCGGCGCGTACGCCGGCCTGGGCCGTGAACGGGCCCACGTAGCTGCTGCCGCGAAAGCCACTGCTGGCGCCGTAGGTGTAGCCCTTGTTCTCACGCAGATTCAGGTTGATGCGCGAGTTGAAAGCCTGGCCCAGGTTGTAGTTGGCCAGGTAGGCGCGGTAGTACTCGCCGGTGGCGTCGTAGGGCAGGGCCAGGTAGCCCACCCGGATTTCCGACTGCGCCGCGCCGTCCTTGTTCACGAAGTAGATGCGGGTCTTGTCGGGCTGCGTGGCGGCCGTGGCGGCGGGCAGGGTCACGTTCTTCCTAGGCCACGCCTTGAGGAAGGCCAGCTGCGGGGTGAGGGCGGCCTGGTCCACATCGCCCACCACGGTCAGGAAGCTCACGTTCGGGGCGTAGTTCTGCTGGTAGAACTGCTTCACGTCGTCGAGGGTAATGCTAGCGGCGGTAGCGGCGGTGCCACTGCTGGCGATGCTCATCACGTCGTTCTGGCCGTAGAGCAGGCGGTTGTAGGTTTTGTTGGCGATGACCACCGGCTGGGTGTTCTGGTTGGCAATCAACTCCAGGGCCTGCTTTTTGAGGCGGTCAAAATCGGCCGGGTCGAAGCGCGGGTGCAGTAGGCGCTGGTCGAGCAGGGCCAGGGTGGCGGGCAGGTTTTTGGTCAGGCTTTGCACGTACACCGTGGTGCGGTCGTCGCCGCCCGACACCTGCACGGTGCTGCCCAGCTTGTCGAGGGCGGCTGAGAACTGCTCGCCGGTGTATTTTTCCGAGCCTTCGTTCAGTAGCGAAGCCGTCAGGCTGGCCACGCCGGCCTTGGCGGGGGTGGCCTGCTCCAGCCGGTGCCCGCCGCGAATGGTAAGCAGCATGGTCACGGTCGGAATTTCGGAATTACGCGTACCGATGACCTTCAGGCCGTTGGCCATTTCCTGGCGGTAGAGGGCCGGGATTTTGATAACCGGGTTGGCGCCCGCGCCGGGCTGCTTGCCGCGGTCAAAGGTGTCGGTGGCTTTCACGTACTTCAGGCCGGCGTACTCGTCTTTCGGGGCCTGGTAGCTGGCTTTGTCTACCGTGAAGTTATCGGGCTTGGCCGCAACCACGCCGCCGGTTTTGGGCAGCACGCTCAGAATCACGGCTTTTTTGCCGCGCAGGTATTTGTCGTACACGCGCTGCACGTCGGCCTTGGTGAGGGCCTGCAGCGCACGGGCCTCCACGGGAAGGCGGTTGGGGTTGCCAAAGTACGTTTGGTTGGCGGCGAGCTGGCTCACCTTCACCTGCACGCTGGACAAGCTGTTCACCACCTGGGCCTCAGTTTGGGCCTTAAAGCGCTGCAGGTCCGCGTCGTTCACGCCGCGCTTTTCAAATTCGGCCAGCGTATTGCGCACGATGTACTCCATGCTGTCGAGCCCTTTGCCGGGGAAGGGCAGGGTGATGAAAGTCATTTGGCCGCCGAGCTCCGAAACTTGCTGGTAGGTGGCGGCCTGCACGGCCTTCTGGTTTTTCACCATGTTCTTATACAGCAGCGAGTTTTTGCCGCCGCCCAGGATTTCGGCCACCGCGTGGAGGGGCAGCTCGTCAGGATGGCCCTCGGGCACAGTCGGAAACACCATCTGCAGCATGGGGAAGCGCACGTTGTCGGTGTAGCTCACGTAGCGGTCAGCAGCCAGCACGGGGGTTTGCACCTTGGCTTTGGCCACGGCCGGGCCGCGCTTGATGGGGCCGAAGTATTTTTCCGCCAGCTTCACCACCTGGGCCGGCTGCACGTCGCCGCCCACAGTCAGGGTGGCGTTGTTGGGGCCGTACCAACGTAGAAAGAAGTTCTTCAGGTCGTCCACGTTCGAGCGGTCGAGGTCCTCAAGCGAGCCGATGACCGACCAGGAGTAGGGGTGGCCGTAGGGGTAGAGCGTCTTGCTGATGTATTCACCTACTTGGCCGTAGGGCGCGTTGTCCACGCGCTGGCCTCGCTCGTTTTTCACCGTCGAGCGCTGAATCTCAAACTTTTTCTGGCTCACGGCGTCGAGCAGAAAGCCCATGCGGTCGGCCTCCAGCCACAGCCCGGTTTCGAGCTGGTTGCTGGGTAGCGTTTCGAAATAATTGGTCCGGTCCGTGTTGGTGGTGCCGTTCATGGTGCCGCCGGCAGCCGTCACCAGCTTAAAATGCTGCTGGTCGCCCACGTTGTCGGAGCCCTGAAACATCATGTGCTCAAAGAAGTGGGCAAAGCCCGACTTGCCCACCTGCTCCCGCGCCGAGCCCACGTGGTAGGTAACATCGACGTGCACCAACGGGTCGGAATGGTCTTCGGCCACGATGAGCGTGAGGCCGTTGGGCAGCACGTACTTCTCGTAGGGCACCACCAGCTCGCCGGGCTTGCGGGTTACTTTTTCCACGAGCCGGGTGCCGCCGGGCGTGGTCATGAGCGCGGCTTTGGCGGCGGGGGCTTTGGCAGCGGGCTTTTGCTGCGCCAGGCTGGCCGTGGTAATCAGGGCCAGGCCGAGGGTTGAGAGGAAACGAAGGTTCATTTTTGGAGAAAAGTGATGGATAGGAGAGTGTAGCATTAAATGCGGCCGCAACTTACTGCCGGGAAGGCCAAATATTGGGAGGCTTACGCCACGGTTGGGTTTATCGCGGGGCGGGTTGAGGAATTACAATCGTCCGGAAAGTTTCCGCAGGAGTGCACAGAAAAAAACGCGGAGGTACGCAGGGAAACATCCTCTGCGTACCTCCGCGCTACCTCTGCGAACCTCTGCGGGAACTTCCCGAACCGCTACTTGCGAATCAGCGCCCCGGCCTGTTTCTCAAACTGCGCAATCAGCTTCTGCATCACCTGGTCGATGGCCTGCTCGCTGAGCGTCTGGGTGAAATCCTGCAGCGTGAAGCTCACGGAGTAGGATTTTTTGCCCGCGCCCAGGTTTTCACCGGCGTACACGTCGAACACGTTGATGCTTTGCAGCAGCTTTTTCTCGGTGCGCCGGGCAATCTGCTGCAATTGGTCGAAGGTCACGGACGAGTCTACCACGATGCTCAAATCGCGGCGCACTTCCGGGAATTTCGACAGCTCGCGGGCTACCAGCGTGGGCTTGTATTTCTTGCTCAGCGCGTCCCAGTCCAGCTCGGCGTACCACACCGGCTGCGTCACGTCGAGGCGTTTGAGCACTGAGGCCGCGACGGCTCCAAGCTGCGCCACGGGCTGGTTGTGCACCAGCAGCGCCAGGCCGCCGGCCAGGTACTCGTGCTGCACCGGCTGCGAAGCCGCCCCGCCGAAGCCCAGCGCCGCCAGCACCTGCTGCACCGCCCCGGCCAGGTCCTGGAACGCCGCCTTTTCGGACTTGTGCTGCCAGGTTTCGCCAGCGGCATTGCCAGTCAGGTAAATCACCAGCTTATTCTTTTCCTGGTATTTCCCGTTCTCGTTCTGCGAATACGTTTTGCCGAATTCGTACAGCTTTAAATCGCGCTGGCGGCGGTTAATATTGTGCCGGATAATTTCCAGCCCCGAATGCAGCAGCGTAGGCCGCATCGCATTCAAATCAACGCTGTTGTAGTTCAGAATCCGCACCAGCGAATTATTCGCTTCGCCCTCCTTCTCGAAATACAGCGAATTAGTGAGCGAGTTGGTCAGAATTTCCGAAAAACCCTGCCCACTCAGCAGCGACGCAATTTTCAGGCGCGTTACCTCCGGGTCGGGGTTCGGGAATCTGGCCAGGAAAGAAGCCGAATTATTCGGCCGTAATTCCACATTGTTGTACCCGTAAATTCGCAGAATTTCCTCAATCACATCGGCTTCACGGGTCACGTCCACCTTGTGCGGCGGCACGGTTAGCACCCACGTATCCTGGTCGCCCAGGTCGGGGTTTTCTTCGGTGATTTCAATATCTAAATCGGTCAGAATCTGGCGGATGCGCTCGGGGGCGATGTACTGGCCCACCAGCCGCTCCACGCGGGGCAGGCGCAGGCGCACCGTGGCGGGCTGCACGGGGGCCGGGTACTCATCCACGATGGGCGCGGCCACCGTGGCCCCGGCTACTTCCTGGAGCAGCAAAGCGGCGCGTTGCAGGGCCACCAGCACCATATTGGGGTCGGTGCCGCGCTCGAAGCGGAACGAGGCATCGGTTTTCAGCTGATGCACCTGCGAGGTGCGGCGCACGGCAGCGGGCCCGAAATAGGCGCTTTCCAGGAATACGCGGGTGGTCGCTTCGCTCACGCCCGACGTTTTGCCGCCGAACACGCCGGCCAGGGCCATGGGTACGCCGTGGGCATCGGCAATCACCAAATCTTCGGCCTTGAGCGTGCGCTCGGTGCCGTCCAGGGTCACGAATTTTTCGCCGGCTTCGGCCCGTTTCACGCGGATTTGACCGCCCGTAATCTGGTCGGCATCGAAGGCGTGGAGGGGCTGGCCCAGCTCGTGCAGCACGAAATTAGTCACGTCCACCACGTTGTTGATTGGCGAGAGGCCGATGCTGCGCAGGCGGCGCTGCAGCCACTCCGGCGAGGGACCAACCTGAACGTTATCGAGCAGCAGGCCGGCGTAGCGCGGGCAGGCGGCGGTGTCCTCAATGGTCACCCCAATGTTGCTGCCGGCTGAAGCGGGCGCGGCAAAGGCGCTGGTGTCCGGCAGGTGGCAGGGCTGGCGCAGCAGGGCGCGCAGCTCGCGAGCCACACCGTAGTGCGAGGCGGCATCGGCCCGGTTGGGCGTGAGGCCGATTTCGTACACCGTATCCGAACCCAGGCCGAAATAATCGGCGGCGGGCGTGCCGTTGGGCAGCTCGGTGTCCAGCACCATGATGCCGTCGTGCGAGGTGCCCAGGCCAATTTCGTCCTCGGCGCAAATCATGCCTTCGGAGGCTGCGCCGCGGATTTTGCTCTTCTTGATTTTGAACGGCTCGCCCTGCGTGGGGTACAGCATGGCGCCTTCCAGCGCCACTACCACGCGCTGGCCGGCGGCCACGTTGCTTGCGCCGCACACAATCTGGCGCGGGGTGCCGTCGCCCACGTCCACGGTGGTCAGGCTGAGCTTGTCGGCGTCGGGGTGGGCCTCACGGGTGAGCACGGTGCCCAGTACCAGACCGCGCAGGCCGCCGGGAATGCTTTCCAATTCCTCCAAACTCTCCACTTCCAGGCCCGAGCCGGTGAGGAGCGCGCCAATTTCGGCGGCGGGTTTATCGGTAGGAATGAGGGTTTTAAGCCAATCGAGGGAAATACGCATGATTCGTTGTCAGGTGTTAGTTGTCCGTTGTCAGGCCGCTGACGACGGGACAAAGGTACGGCGAGGGGCAACGGGCCAACTGAGCAGAATGTGTACCCCGAATTTCCAATTTGGCCCGTGGAAGATGTTAGAACGAGTACCCCGAATTTCTAATTCGGCCGCCTGAACGCGTTGGTGGGGTGTCGTTCACGCGGCCGAATTGGAAATTCGGGGTACACGTTCTTTTCGCGCTGGCGGTGCGTTTTAGTCGTGAAACGACTTTTCGCCGGCCGGGATGGCTACTTGCAGGCGGTTTTCGGCCGGGGGCACGGGGCAGCTGTAGTCGTTATTGTAAGCGCAGTAGGGGTTGTAGGCGCGGTTGAAATCCAGGGTGATTTCGGTTTCGTTGAGTTTCGGGATGGCCGCGTCGAGGTAGCGGCCGCCGCCGTAGGTTTCGCGGCCGTTGGTGAGGTCGGTGAAGGGAATAAACAGGGTGGAATCGGTGCCGTTGGCTTTCAAATAAATACGCAATTGCTGCGGCGCGTCATTGATGGTGAATTTCACCTGACCCCAGTTCAGGTATTTCTCCTGCTTGTTGTCGCTCATTTGCAGCAGCGTCGTGTCGGGAGTGGTATTGCGCGAAATATCGGCGTGCGGAATTAATGCGGGTTCACCGGGATAGTATTTCAGACTATCGAATTTCGCCTTTTGCGGGGTTGATAGCGGCGATTCTTCGGACTGGCGGAAGCTGCGGTTTTTCTCGCTGCGGAATTTATTTAATTGCGCTAAATAGACGCTTGAATCGGGCTTAGTCGCATTCAAACAATAAATGATAATACCAATTACGGCGGCGGCGAAAACTATTTTTTTAATCATGCTAATTAGTTGGGTGACGAGGCAACGGGTCGGCGGCTAATTGAATCAGGCGGCTAACCTGCACTACCAATTGCCTTCTTACCTTGTTCGCATCATGCGAAATTCATTTCTGCTGGCCCTCTGGCTGGGCTGCGCTGCTACCGCGGCGGCCCAACAACCCACTGCCACCATGTACCGCGCTACCGAGCGCAAAGTAAACGCCCTGGTGCATACCAGGCTCGATGTGCGGTTCGATTACGCCAAACGCTACCTCTACGGCAAGGCGTGGCTCACGCTGAAACCCCACGGCACCGCCACCGATTCGCTCCGGCTCGATGCCAAAGGCATGGACATAAAGACCGTGGAGCTGGTGCAGGGCAATACCACCAAGCCGTTGAAATACGACTACAACCAGCGCCAGCTGCTGATACGGCTGGGCCGCACGGTGCCGGCAAATCAGCCCTACACCGTTTACATCGAATACACGGCCAGGCCCGATGAGCTGGGGGCCAGGGGCAGCGCGGCCATCCGCGACGCGAAGGGGCTGTATTTTATCAACCCCGATAGTGCGGTGAGCGGCAAGCCGGTGCAAATCTGGACGCAGGGCGAATCGGAGGCCAGCTCGGTTTGGTTTCCGACCATCGACCGGCCCAACCAGAAAACCACGTCCGAAATCAGCCTGACGGTGCCCAGCAAGTACGTCACGCTCAGCAACGGCCAACTCACCGCGCAAGTGCCCGCTGGCCCCGGCCTGCGCACCGATACCTGGAAAATGGACCAGCCGCACGCCCCGTACTTAGTTATGCTGGCCGTGGGCGACTTCAAAATCTACAAAGACAGCTGGCGCGGCAAGGAGGTGAATTATTACCTGGAGCCGCGCTACGCCGCTCAGGCCAAAACCATCTTCGGTGAGACGCCCCGGATACTGGAGTTTTTCTCCGAGCGCCTCGGCGTGGCGTTTCCGTGGAATAAATACAGCCAGATTGTGTGCCGTGACTACGTGAGCGGGGCCATGGAAAACACCACCGCCGCGCTGTTTGGGGAGCAGGCCCAGGGCTCGGCCCGGGAGCTGCTGGATTGGGAGTATGCGGGCGTGGAGCGCGAAATCGCCCACGAGCTGTTCCACCACTGGTTTGGCGACTACGTGACCTGCGAAAGCTGGAGCACGCTGACCATGAACGAGTCGTTTGCCAATTTCAGCGAAGTGCTGTGGGCCGAGCACGCCCACGGCCCCGATGCCGGAGCCGCGCAGGCCGACCGCAGCCTGCGGGCCTACCTCCGCAACCCCGCCAATTACACCAAGCCGCTGACCCGCTTCCAGTATGCCGATAAGGAGGACATGTTCGATGCCGTGACCTACCAGAAGGGCGGCAGCATCCTGAATATGCTGCGGGCTGAGCTGGGCGAGGACGTGTTTTTTCGGGGTTTGCAGCGCTACCTCACCCAAAATGCCTTTGGCACCGGCGAGCCACACCAGCTGCGGCTGGCACTGGAAGAAGCCTCGGGCCGCGATTTGAACTGGTTTTTCGACCAGTGGTACTACGGCGCGGGCCACCCCATCGTGACGATTGACTACCAATGGGATGCGGCTCGGAAGCGGCAGGCCGTGGTGGTGCATCAGACCCAGGCCGGGGCGCCGTTTGTGCTGCCGCTGAAGGTGGATGTGTACGCCAACGGCCGGGCCCGGCGCTACGCCGCCACCCTGCGCCAGGCCGTGGATACGCTCTATTTCCCGGCCGCTACCAGGCCGGATTTGGTGAACGTGGACGCGGAAAAAGTGCTGGTCTGGCAGAAGCAGGACCACAAATCTCTGGCCGAATACGCCTACCAATACCGCCACGCCCCGCGCTACCTCGACCGCCGCGAAGCCCTGGCCGCCGCCCGGGCGCAGCCAACGGACCCCGTGGCCCGCCAGCTCCTCGTGGCGGGCTTGGGCGATAAATCGGCCGTGCTCCGGCAACTGGCTGTCGAAAGTATCGACCTCAAAAACGCCGCGCTACGCAAAGCGGCGACGTCGCTGTTGGTCAGGTTAGCGGCCAACGATTCGTCGGTGCCGGTGCAGGCCGCCGCGCTCACGGCGCTGGGCACGGTGCAGGAAAAGCGTTATGCCTCGTTATTCAATAAAGCCCTGGACAGCAAGTCGTACCGGGTGCAGGCCGCCGCGCTGCAAGGGCTGCTGCCGCTGAAACCGGCGCAGGCGCTGGCCCGCGCCACCGCTTTCGAAGCGGATAATAAGGGTGCGCTCACCGGGGCGCTGGTGGCCGTGTATGGCCAGGCTGGTAGCCCGGCGCAGTGGCCGCTGATGCTGGCCAAATACGATGCAGCCGACCCAAGTGGGCGTTTCGAAATGCTGGGCGGCCTCGCGAGCATGCTCGGCCGCCTCGAAGACCCGGCCGCGCTGGTGCAGGGCATCACCCGCATCCGGGACCTGACGGTGCAATTCAAGGCCTTTATCAATTCCGAGCGAATTATCGGGCTGCTGCGGCAGATTCAGCAGCAGCAGGCCGCCCGGCCGACTGCGGCGGAAGCGGCGAAACTGGTGGCGCGGGCCGTGGCGGAAATTCAGGCCGCGAAGTAGGAGGGCTTGCTCAAGGGCATTCAAGTAGCCAAATCAGTAGAGGGAATTGAGTTTGCGAATCTCAACGCAACAACTGATTTGCTAAACTTTGAAGGGTGAACCAGTTTCTTAAGCTCTCACTGTGTTGAAAGCCATATTTTGCAAGCTTTGCAGAAGCTACGGATAGAGTTTAGGGAAAGGAGCATTTTGCTTACACTCGCGTAGCCGGGGGATTTTGAAGGGTAGGCGGCAACGAGACGCGCTCCAGTTGCTCTTCGGTCAAGGCCGGCATCTGAAAGCGCTGGGCTTCGATGGCGGCATACCACGCATCGGGGATGGCCAGGTGGTGCTCCTGCACGTAGTCGGCTAAATCATCCAGCCAGCACCGCGTGCCGTCCGTGACGTAGCACAGCGACCCCGTGGTCCGGCGGCCCGTGAAGGGAGAGGGAAAATTAGCACGACTCGTGGCCAAGAGGGCGTGCCCGCTGCGCAGGTACGCCAGCAGCGGGTCGAGGTCGTAGCGCGCGGTTCGGGTCGGGTCCACAAACGCCTTGGCGCTGGGGTATTCCGCGTAATCGGGCCCGTATTCTTGCCAATAGCCGTACCAGGCATAGGGCCAGTTCTGTAAATCAAGGTGAGGCAACATGCGCAAAGGTTACACCAGAGGATGATAATGGAGTTCAGTGAAACGGTGGTGGCTCAGATGAACCGCACTATGTAAAACGAACCTCAAATCCAGACAATAGAAGCGGTTTTTACTTAGTAATTACTAGATACTTGAAAAATCAAAAGTGCCTCCTGATGCAACAGCGGCATTTCAACCTCCCATAGTGCGGTTCATCGGGTGGTGGCTGTTGCAGAACGCCTGAATGCGTTCCCCGTCAGGCTACAATGCGCCGTTACCCGTCCGAAGTAGGCCATTTATCTGCCTTTCTGGTGCCCAGGCTTGGGCCTTTCGGACTCGGAATTCGTTTTGTGGGCGTTCTGCAACAGCTACGGTGCCTTTAACATCACCCTACAGCATCCCCTCATCGGCAAAGCTGTAGTAGCCCTGGTCGGAATAGATGAGGTGGTCGAGAATGGGCAAATCCAGGAAATTGCCGGCTTCCTTCAGCTTTTTAGTGAGCTGGATATCGGCGGCGCTGGGGTTGCGGTTGCCGCTGGGGTGGTTGTGCACCAGGATAATGCTGCTGGCCAGCTGCTCCAGGGCTTCTTTGAATATCATTTTGGGGTCGGCCACGGTGCCGGCCACGCCGCCGCGGCTGATGGCCGTTTTGCGCATCACCACGTTGGCGCGGTTTAGCAGGATTACCCAGAATTCCTCGTGGGGCAGGTCCATCAGGTTGGGCCGAATCAGGTTGTAGATGTCGCGCGAGCAGGTGATGGTGGTGCGCGGGGCGGCGTCGGCTTCCTTGCGGCGGCGGCCCAGCTCCAGGGCGGCCACCACGGCAATGGCCTTGGCCTCGCCGATGCCGGGGTGGCGGCACAGTTGCTTCACGCTTTCCCTAGCCAACGCATTCAGGTCGTTGCCCACGCCTTGCAGCATGAGCTTGGCCACGTCCACGGCCGAAAGTTTCACCGTGCCCGAGCCCAGCAGAATGGCAATCAGCTCGGCGTCGGAAAGGGCGGCGCGGCCTTTGGCTTGCAGCTTTTCGCGGGGCCGGTCTTCCTCGGCCCAGCTCTTGATGCCCAACGCAGTGGGCGCGGCGTAGGGTGGGGGCGGAGGCGTACCCGGGCGGGTAGTGGTTTCGGACAGCCGGTCAGGGTTTTCCATGCTTCGCAGTTGGGCAGAAGGTAAAAAGTGCGTTAAATGTAAAGCAAAAGGCGGCCGGGCGCGTTTAAGCCCCGAAACTGCTGTTGCCCCAAGGTGCGGCAGCGAAATCTGACTCGAATTTATTTATGCGAAATCCGTTGGTTTTATGGTTGGTGCTGGCCGTGATAGTGCTGGCCGAATGGTATGGTTATCAGGCAATCCGCACGGTGGCGCAGCACCTCTCGCCCGCTGCCCGGCGCGGGGCAGCGGTGGCCTACTGGCTGCTCACGGTGGGCGTCTGGGCGCTGGCCTTTTGGGCGGGCTCCACCCGCCAGACCGGTAACACCGTGCTGAAAAGCTACCTCATGAGCCTGCCGCTGCTGCTGCTGGGGGCCAAGCTGCTCATGCTGCTACCGTTATTGTTGGAGGACCTCACGCGGCTGGGCCGCTGGGTGGTGAGCTCGGCCACGCGGCCGGCCGGGAGCGCCGGGGAGGCCATTCCGCGCAGCGAGTTTCTGGCCAAGGTGGCGCTGGGCGTGGGGGCTATTCCGTTTTTTGCGCTGCTCTGGGGCATGGCCAAGGGCGGCACCGACTACACGGTGCGCCGCGTGACGCTGCGCTACCCCAACCTGCCGCCGGCTTTCGACGGCTTCAAAGTGCTGCAGATTTCCGACCTGCACACCGGCAGCTTCAACTCGACCGAGCCGCTGGAGCGGGCCGTGGCCATGATAAACCGGCAGGGGGCCGACCTCATTCTGATGACCGGCGACCTGGTGAACAACCGCGCCACCGAAGTGGAGCCGCACATTCCGGCCCTGCAGCAAATCAAGTCCGAGCTGCCCATTTTTTCCAGCCTCGGCAATCACGACTACGGCGACTACGTGCAGTGGGAAAGCCCCGCCGAAAAGCGCGCCAACCTGGAGCGCCTGATGCAGAACCACGCCAAAATTGGCTGGACGCTGCTCAACGACACCAGCCACACCATCACGCGGGGCGACGATAAAATCTCGGTGCTGGGCGTGCAGAACTGGAGCAGCCACGCCAACTTCCCCAAGCACGGCAACCTGCCCCAGGCCCACGCCGCCAGCGGCGACGCCCCGTTCAAAATCCTGCTCTCGCACGACCCCTCGCACTGGGAAGCGCAGGTGCTCAACTATCCCGATATCGACCTCACCCTCAGCGGCCACACCCACGGCATGCAGTTCGGCGTGAACCTGCCCTTCCTGAAATGGAGCCCCGTGAAATACGTGTACAAGCAGTGGGCCGGCCTCTACGAGCAGGGCCGCCAAAAGCTGTACGTCAACGTCGGGCTGGGCTTTTTGGGGTACCCGGGCCGGGTGGGTTTTTTGCCCGAAATCACGGTATTTGAATTACGCCGCGCCTGATTAATTAGTTATTTAGGAACGAGGCGTGGTAACATCCGCAAGGATATCACCGTAAAGCGCCCCCAAACCAATTTATGGTTTGCTTTTTCAATCTCCCTTCTTCTTTTATGAAAAATTCCCTGTTGATTCTCGCGGGCGCTGCTGCCCTTTCGCTGGCCTCCTGCTCGCAGGAAAAAACCACCGAGGTAAACACCGTTCCCGGCGACGGCACCACCACAACGACGACCACGACGACGACCGTTATGTCGGAAGCCGACATGAATGCCCGCGCCCAGCGTATTGCCGACAAAATGGTGGCCGACATGAAAATCACGGATGAGGCCACGAAAACCAAAATCCGCACCGTGTACGTGAACCGCTACAAGCGCATGAACGACCTGCAGACCAGGTACACGACCGACACCACCGGTATGGCCGCTGCCATGCGGCAGTCCGATATGGATACCGACATGGAATTCAAAACCGTGTTTGTGGACCCCACGCAGTACCAGGCCTACGAGTCGAGCCGTTCGTCGTATTACGACTACGATAACACCTACACCCCCAGTGCTTCGAGCGCGGATAATATGTCGTCCGATGCCACGTCGTCGGGCAGCAGCAACAGCAGCAACATGAATTCGATGGATGCTGGCGAAGGCGGAAAAATGAAGGTGAAAGCCGATGGTGACATCAAAATCAAAGACGCCGCTGGTAACAAACTCAAAGTAGACGGCGATGACGGTACCATTAAAATGAAGCCTACCGAAGGCGAAAAAACCAAAATTGAATAGTGAACGGGGGCTTCCAGCCCCATGTTTCCAGCCCGCGCCTGCAACGGCGCGGGCTTTTTTTGGCTCTATCGGTTGCTACTTTGTGGTAGCGTTGCGTTAAACTGATTGATGGCTGTCGAAGTATTTTTTCGTGTGTGGGCCGGTTGGGGCCGCCTGGGCCGGGGGCTGAGTCTGCTGGCGGCGGTGTGGCTGCTGGCGGGCGTGAGCACGGGGTACGCGCAGGTGCAGCAGGTTCGCGTGAGCGGCTCGGTGAGCGAGGCCCGTACGCGCATGCCCATTCCGGGGGCTACCGTGCAGGTGCAGCGCACCCGCCGCGGCGTAGTCACGAACACCACTGGCGACTTTGGCATCGACGCGCTGGCTACGGATACCGTTCTGTTCCGGGCGCTGGGCTACAAAACCCAACGCCTGCCGCTGGGCGGCACCGGCCTCTCGCAGCTGGTGGTGCGCATTCAGCTGGCCCGCGACAGTGTGCGCCTGGGCGAAGTGCAGGTAACCGCCGACCGCCCCGACCGCGCCATCATCAACCGGGCGCTGCGCAACATGAAACGGCCCGCCGCCCCCGTCGTGAGCGGTGCCAAGCGCCCCCCGAAACCCAAGCCGCTGTTCGCCGTGGACTCTACCGCTCCCAAAATGCCGGTGCCCACCATCGCCAGCCCCGTGAGCCTGCTCTACGACCAGTTCTCGCGCGAGGGCAAGCAGCGCCGCAAAATGGAGGAAATCGAAGCCAATCAGAAGGCCGAAAAGGCCCGTAAGGCCCGCGCCGAGTACAATAAGGCCTTCCGCGACAATCGCGGCTACCAGCCGTAAGGCTTGCCTGGAGTATTTTCTGAGTCAGTTTACATTTCTGAAAGCAGTTATCTGAAAAAAGTTAAAAGCTGAGGGTTAAAAGTTAAAAATCAATACGTCTGATTTTTAACTTTTAACCCTCAGCTTTTAACTCTCAACCCGGTACATGAACTTGGAAAACGGTGTAGAAGCTCCTGTTTGAGTCAGGTGAAAGTGAGCACAACGGGCTGGATTAGCCATTTGCCAACCCAATCCGGCCCTTGCCGTAAGCCCTCAGTACAAAAGCCGGGTGCATCTGCCTTAATGGGGCGATGAATTACTGTGCCGCCAGTACCTTCCGGCTAGTATCCCGTTCCGCTAAGCACCCGTGGCCGGTAGCGGCCGCAACGGCCAGCCAACCACAACGGCCCAGCGGAAACCGACCGGGTTCGCAGTAACACATTTTCACATCTTCACACCAACAACATGCCTTCCGACCACCTTCTCGCCACTGTCAGCGCCCTCAAGAACGGCCTCACCAGCCTGCCCCTGGGCTCGGCCATGGACAATACCGAAACCTGGCAGCAGCAGTTTCTGCACAGCGGCCAGCCCGAATTGCAGGATATTGCCCGCGAAATGGGCAACCTGCAGTCGCTGCTCTCCAGCGGTGCGCTCAGCGCCCGCGCCATCGGCAACTGCCTCACCATGCTGGGCAACCAGACCAGCGAGGCAAGTGCCCAGGCTTCCGCCGACCTGAAAAAGCCCCTGGTAGAGCTGGCCGACCTGCTCCGCCGCCACGGCGGCGACCTGTTGGCGCACGCTGAAAAATCCGCCAAATAGCACCACACTGAGCTTTATAGGCTCTACTAAAAAGGCCCCGTCCAGCATTAGTGGACGGGGCCTTTTTTTGTGTCAGGAACGGGCAGTTGGAGCCGTAGCGCGAAGCACCGCTTCGCGCTACGGCTCGTTGACTTCTGTTTTAGCAGGAGAAGCCGCGCTAGTTCTGCTGGCCGTTGCTGCTGCTGCTCCGGCGCGAGCGGCTTGGCACCACTTCCGTCGACTGCCGCCGGCGGTTGTCCTTGATAATGGGCTGCTCCCGGATGTCGGGTACGGCGTTGGGCGACGTTTCGGGCGTGGCGGCGGGCGAAAATCCGCGCTCAGGCAGCAGGCGGCTGGGTTGGGCATCGCGGTTGGTGGGGGTGCGCTGCATGTCCGGCGGCCCCTGAATGGTGCTTTGGTTCAGGGCCGGATTCACGGGCGGGATGGCCGTCTGGCCCTGGCTGCCGCCGCGCACCGGCGCGGAGGGGTCGAAGGGCACGGTTTGGGCTTGTGCCGAAGCGGCCAGCAACAGGCCGGCAAATATGAAGGCTGATTTCATGGAAGTAGGATAAGCAGGAAAGAAAAAAACCGACTGCTTCTAATGAAACAGCCGGTTTTTATATAGATACGCAATTGATGCGCAAATAGTTAGTCCATCGGCTTGGTTTTCATTTTGCCCTTATCGCCCGAAGTGCGGGTCTTGTTTTTCATGCCGCGGCGGTTGGTGCGGTCATCCATCGTGCCGCGGGGCGTGGTCATCGTACCGTTGGGCGTGGTCATGGTACCGTTGGGCGTGGTCATGGTACCGTTGGGAGTCGTCATGGTACCGTTGGGGGTAGTCATGGTACCGTTGGGGCTGGTCGTGGTGCCGTTGGGGCTGGTGGTGCCGGCGGGCGTAGTCTGAGCGAAAGCAGTGCTGCTGAGGCCCAGCATAAATAATGCGGCGAGGAGGATTTTGCTGTTTTTCATAAGTAGGGAATGAGTAGGTATTAGAATGAAAAAATGGCTGATTCTGACGAAGCGGCACTGCCGCATCAGCCCACTCTTTACGGACTATCAGGGCGCGATAGTTGCGAAATGACAAAATATTATAACAAGGTAAATGATTTCAAATCAGCTATTTGTATGTTAAAAAATAGCCGATTATGGTCTGCTTCAATTGTGCTCGCGGAAGCGAATGCACCCAGTTGGAATGCTTGTGTTCAAGCAGCTAAGTCGCCTAATGCCGGGGTTGAGAGCGGCTGATTAACTGGTGGCAAGTTTCCGGCTAACCGGCCTCAAGTTAGCCGCCAAAAAAAACGGCTGGCCCGCATCGTGCGAACCAGCCGTTTTCGTAGTCAGAATCCGGAACCAGGCCTACCGCATCACCAGGCGGCTGGTGGCCCCATCGGTAGCGCGCAGCAGGTAGAGGCCGGCGGGCCGGCCGCGCACGGGCCAGTTGGCCAGCAAAATATCAGCAGCCTGGTCCGAGGCATCGAAGCTGAAACCGGGCTGGCTATGGTCCTGGTAGCCAATGGGCCGCAGGGCGGTGAACTGCCGCGTGGCCAGGTCGAGCGTGGCCAGGGCATTGTTTTCCTGCAACCCCACATACGCCGTGCGCGAGTCGGCCGATATAGTCGCGTATTCCGGCTCCAAATCCCGGGCTACGGAGCTGGCTGGTCCGGCGGCCGGGCCGCCGTAGATGCGGATTCCGGCGGTGCGCAACGCGGCCGCCTGGACGTTGTAGCTGCTGAAATCCATGGTAGTAGCGCTGGCCTGCGTCACGCCCGCGATGCCGCCGCTCACGTCCACCACCGTTACTGAGCCCACGGGGTCGTTGGTGTAGGTAGCATTCGGCTCGCCCTCGTTGGCGGTGATGACGTAGCGGCCATCCGGCGAGAAAGTGACCATGTCGGGCAGGGCCCCGGTCGTCACCTGCTTGAGGAAAGTGCCGCTCTGGTCGAAAAACACGATTTTGCCAAGGTCCTGCGGCGTAGTGCCTTCCACCGCGCAGGCCACCAGCCCGTTGCGCACGGCCACCGAGTTGAGGTTGCCATACGGCACCATGCTGATGGAGGCCACCGGCGTGATGGCACCCGGCGTGGCGAAGTTGAGAATATCCAGCTTGCCGCCGATGGAGTTGGCCACGTACAGGCGCTGGGTGCTGGGGTCGTGGGCCACGATTTCGGCCGAATTGATTTGGGTGCTGCCGCTGAAGGTCGGGCCGTTCTGGTGGCTGCCCAACCGGTTCAGGGTGAGGTTGCCGGCCCGCACCGGTGCCTGCGTGTCGTTGTCTTTGATAAACACCAGAAACTTGGTGGTGCTGGCCGTGAGCGTGGCGTTGGTGGGATTCTGGAGGCGTACCGAAAAGTATTCGGCCGGCTCGGCGGTGGCGTCGTCGGTGATGGGCAGCGTGAGCGTGACCGTCGTGGGGCTTCCCGGCGCGAAGGGGAGGGTCTGGGGGCTGGCAAAGGTGAAATCGGCCCCCGCCGTGGCCGTGGCCAGCGGCATCACGATGGCCTGCACCGTGCTGGCCGTGGCGTTGGCGTTGCGGATGCTGAGCGGCAGCGTCACGCTGCCCGCGTTCTCGGCTACGATGAGCGTGGTGCCGGTGAAACCCAGGTCGGGCACGGCCTGGGCCAGCGCAGTTGTGGGGCCGGCTACGCTCATCGCCAGCGTGCAGGCAATCGAAAGGCGGGAAAAGTAAACGTGTAGGGGCATAAAAAACAGCTCGATGAAACAGTGCGCCAAAACTATCAGTAAGTCATTACCTCAACATTACAAGCATGTTACCCAATTATAGCCGGGCGGAATTTCCCGCTGTCAGTAATTTTATTCGGGCCTTTGTAACGAACGGGCCGAAGACCGGTACTCCCTTCATTCCAACTCCTAAACACCTTCCGTGGAAACCACGAGCGACGAAGTACTGATGGCCGCCGTCCGGGCCGACAACCTCGACCAGCTCGTACCGCTGTTCGAACGCTACCACGGGCCCCTGTTCAACTACCTCACCCGCCTCACCAACGACCGCGAAACCAGCGAAGACCTCACCCAAACCGTGTTCGAGCGCATTCTGAAATACCGGGCCAGCTACCAGCCCACCCAGCCCTTCCGGGCCTGGATATACCAAATGGCCCGCAACGTGCACGCCGACTACTGGCACCGCCAGCAAAAGCTGCGCGCCGCCGACCTGGACGAAGTGGAGCGTACCGGCGGCCTGCGCAACGCGGCCTTCTCCCAAATGCGGGTGAACAGCAGCGCCGACGACCTGCACGAAGCCCTGGCGCTGCTGCCCACCCCGCAGCGCGAAATCCTGGTCCTGAACCGCTTCCAGGGCTTTGGCTACGAGGAAATCGGGAAGCTGCTGGGCTGCACCGCCGAGGCCGCCCGCGTGAAAGCCCACCGCGCCCTGCAAGCGCTGCGCAAAATCTATTTCGCCAATTAAGCCATGACTACGCCCCAACTTTCTATCTGCCACGACCTGGAGGCACTGCTGCCGGCCTACGTCGAGCACAGCCTGCCGGCCGCCGAGGCCGACCGGGTAGCGGTCCACCTGGCCACCTGCCCCAGCTGCCAGCGGCAAGTAAGCCAGCTCCGCGCCCTCACCGATGACCTGGACGCGGCCCTGCCCGAAGTGCCCCGCACCGCCCTGCGCGCCAATTTTATGGCCATGCTGGAGCAGCAAAAGGCCCTGCTGGCACCCGAAGCTGCTGCCGTTTCGGCTCCGGCCCCGGCCGTGGCCAAAGTGGTATCAATGTGGCCCACGGCTATTGTGAATAACTGGCTGCGCATTGCCGCCAGCATCGTGCTGGTAGCCGCCGGGGTCTTGCTCGGCCGCCAGCTGCCCTGGGGCGGGCGTAGCAGCGGTGGCCTGGCCGTTGGCACTGCCGCACCCACCACCGGGGCAACGCCCGATGGACTGGCCCAGGCCCTGGAAGGAGGCGATGGCCGCTCGGTGTCGGCCAGCAACCGGATTCGGCTGGTGACCAATTCGACCAAGGAAACGGAGCCCGGCGACCCCGCCGTGCAGGTGCTCATCAACACCCTCAACTTCGACCCCAACACCAACGTGCGGCTGGCGGCCTGCGAAGCCCTGTACCGCCTGCGGGCCGACCCCCGCGTGAGAGAAGCACTGGTGCACTCGCTACCCATTCAAACCGACCCCAATGTGCAAATTACGCTGATTGACATGGTCGTAGCCATGCGCGTACGCCGCGCCGTGCCCCAGCTGCAGCGCCTCGCCAAGCGGCCCGATGCCCTGCCCGTGGTGCGTGCCCAGGCCGAAGCCGGCATCGGCAAACTGATTTAACCAGTCTGTTATTCAGGCTAATTGTTTGAAAAAGAACGTCATGCTGAGCTTGCCGAAGCATCTCTGCCGCTTCGTTGCGACGGTATATATTTAGTCATACAGAACGTCATGCTTCGGCAAGCTCAGCATGACGTTCTGTTATCCTTTGAATCACCTCAGATACCATGAATAAGCTCATTCTTCTCACTTTAACGGGCCTTCTGGCGACCCAGGCCAGCCACGCCCAGGACTACAAGCTCAGGCTCAGCGGCAAAGACCGCAAAATCGTGCTCGATATGCAGGGCAGCGACGTGACCGTGGAAGGCATCGACGGCAATGAGCTGGTGATTCGCGGCAACGGCTTCGAGGAAGCGCCCAAGCGGGCCGAGGGCCTGCGGCCCATCTACAACTCGGCGGTGGATAACACCAAAATCGGCCTTTCGGTAACGCAAAATGATAACACCGTGCGCATTGTGCGGGCCTCGCGGAAGGATGCCAATTACGTAATCCAGGTGCCCCACAACTCGGCCGTGCAGTTCAACCAAACCAACTGGAACGGCGGCGACCTGATGGTGCGCGACCTGACCGGCGACCTGGAAGTGAACATGAAATCCGGGGACATGAAGCTCACGAACGTGGCCGGCCCCGTGGTGGCCAACACCATAAGTGGCGATATTCTGGTGCGCTTCGCGGCCATGCGGCCGGCTCCCAGCTCGATTTCGACCGTGAGCGGCGATGTGGACGTGAGCATGCCCGCCAATACCAAGGCCACGATGAAGCTGCGCTCGATATCGGGGGAGGTGTACACCGACTTCGATATGAGCATGGGCAAGGGCCAGGACGAGCTGCGCCACATCGGCGGCCAGGTTGTGGACGGCAGCATCAACGGCGGCGGCACCGCCGTGTCGCTCAAAACGGTGAGCGGCGACATCTACCTCCGCAAGGCCAAGTAGCAAAACGGTCATGCTGAGCGAAGTCGAAGCATCTCTCCCGCTTCGTTACAGCGGTTTCCAAGTCCATGTACAGAGTTAAAAGTTGAGAGTTAAAAGTTAAAAATCAGACGTAGTGGGTTTTAACTTTTAACTCTCAACTTTTAACTGTTTTCAAAAATGTACACTGACTCGGAAACTGCTCTATTGGCAGCGTTGATTACTCACGCAGTAGAGATACTTCGACTACGCTCAGCATGACGTGCTTTCTCGAAAGAGCGGCCCCCCAAGAATAACCAACACAAAACCAGGCCTTCACCTCTAATTACCAGCACGATGCGCCGGTTCCTCCTCTTCCTTTTGCTGGTGCTTGCCACGAGCGGTATCCAGTCGGCCTGGGCCCAGAAAATCATCGAAAAAAGCACGAACCTGACCGCTGGCCAGCGCGTGTACCTGAACCTGCGGCAGGCCAGCAACATCCGCATCCGGGCCGGGGCCAGTGGCAAAATGACGCTGAAGGCCTCCGTCAGCATCAACCAGAATAAGCTGAACGAGGCTTTTGCATTCACCACCGAGCAGACGGGCGAAGAGCTGAAGCTGTCCTCGGACCTAAACAAGGAAATGCTGCGCAACGCCCAGCCCGGCGACTGCCCCAACGGCGGGGCCTACTACGGCGATACGTACTTCGCCAACGGCAAAGACGACGGCGCGCCCGACCGCGACGGCAACCGCCATAACCCGGTGTGCGCCGTCATCGACTACGAAATCACGGTGCCGGCCGACGTGGCGCTGCGCGTGAGTACGCTGAGCGGCAACATCGATATCGAGGGCCTCACCGGGGCCATCGAAGCCAGGTCGCTCAGTGGCTTTGTGGACGTGGCCTGGCCCGCCACTAAGGGCGCGGAGCTCTCGCTGAAAACCATTACCGGTGAGGTGTATACCGACCAGGACATTGCCTTCAGCACCGCGCCCCGCAAAAACCCCATTGCCGGCTACCAGCTGCGGGGCACCCTCAGGGGCAGCGGGCCGCTCGTCAAGCTCGAATCCATCAGCAACGACGTGTATTTCCGCAAGCGGAAATAATTCATTCAACTATTCGGCAGCTTCACGCAACGGGTAGTCAACTCTTTCAGAAGTAATCAGGTAGTGGTTCAACGGAGCGCCTGCTCCCCCCGCCTCCTACGCCGCCTGATGCGCTGCTTGCATTAAAAAGAGGCCCCCGCCATGTGGAAGGGGCCTCTTTTGTGTATCAAGCATAAGCGGCCGCAGGCCAGGACTTATTTGGCCACCACCAGGCGTTGGGTGCGGGTTTCACCCTTGCTCACGAAGTGGCAGAGGTAAATTCCAACGGGCCACTGGGCCGAGTTCAGCGCGAATGAATAGTCGCGGCCGCTTTCGGCCACGTCGTCGAATAGCGTAGCCACCAGGGTACCCATTTGGTTGTATACCCGCACCGTGGCAACCGTCTTTGCCGGTGTGCGGAAATGCACCGTGGTGCCCGTGCCCGCCGCTATCGGGTTGGGGAAGGCGTCCAGCACCGCTTCGTCGGTCGCGGCACGGGTCAGCGCATCGGCGGGATTCGTCGACGAGGGTTTGCAGCTGCCCAGGTAATCGTCGTGCTTGGAGCCGGGGCCGATGTGGGCGGGTACGGCGTTGACGGAGACGCAGATTTCGTGGCCGTTATGGCATATCAGCACCTTCGGGTTCTTGGGGTTGTTGCCGCAGCGCACGTCCACTACAATCAGTTTTACCACCGTAGAGGCCGTGCAGCCAGCCGCATTGGTGGCCACCACCGTGTACTCATAGGTGCCGGCGGCCGTTGGCGTGAACACCGGGTTGGCGCTGGTGGCGCTGCTCAGGGCAGTGGCTGGTTTCCAGCGGTAGCTCACCCCACCCGTGGCGCTTAGGATAGCAGTCTGGGGACCATAGCCCAGGAAAATGGTGTTGGGCTGCGCCGGGGTCGGCACCGGCCCTGCAATCGTGACGGTGACGGTGGGCGGCGTGGCTGGCACGGGGGCAACCAGCGTTGCCTGTGTGGTGGCGGTGCAGCCGTTGGCATCCGTTGAAACGACGGTGTACTGGCCGGCTGCCAGCGTTGTCAGGTTCTGGCCCGTGGAGCGGAACCCGTTCGGCCCGGTCCAGGCAAAGGCTACCGGGGCCGTGGCTCCGGTCACGACCAGGGCAATGCTGCCGCTGATGGGGCTGGCGCAGGTTGGGTTAACGGCCGTGGCATCCAGCCGCGAGCTGCACCCCACCACCGTAATGACGAACGACTGCGAAATGTTGCCGTAGCTGTTGCCGTGGTGGTAAATGTCCTCGGCCTCCAGCGTCACGCGGTGCGTGCCCACCTGCGCCGCGCCCGGCGTGCCGCTGAGCGTAGCCGTGCCGTTGCCATTGTCCACGAGCCGGAGCCAGCTCGGCAGCACCGAGGCTAACAGCTGCAGCTGGTCGCCAAAGGGCAGGTCGGGGTCGGTGGCCGTGATATTGTACACGAATGGCTGCCCCACCACCCGCGTCAGGCCGCTGGGCTGCGACGTGAACGCCGGGGCCGAGTTAATAACAAAATTGAGGGTGTGGGTAGCCTGCTCGTTGTGCGTGTCGCGGGCCGTGAGAGTCACCGCGTGCGGGCCCCAGTTGGCCAGGGCCGGCGTCCAGACCAGCTGGGTGCTGACGGGGTTGGCGGCGGCCGTGGGCAGCGCCGTTGCAAAGCTGGCACCCGCCGGCAGGCCGGTGGCGCTTACCAGGCTCACCTGGTCGGTAGCATCGGGGTCCGAAGCCTGAATCAGGTAGCGCAGAGCCGTGCCGGGCGTGGTTTGCACCACACTGCGGTCGGCGGGCGTGGGCGGCACATCAAACCGCGGCCGCTGGCTCACCACAACGGTCACCGACGTAAAGGCCTGAACACCGGTCAAATCCTGAGCCACGAAGTTGATGATAATAGTACCCAGGTTAGCCGCCGTGGGGGTCCAGGTGAAAGCGGTTTGTACCGGGTTGCCGTTGGCGGGCAATGCCGGGGCCACGCCAGCGCCTATCGGTAGCCCAAACGCCTGCAGGTTCACCACGTCGTTGGGGTCGCTGTCGCTGGCCCGCACCCCAAACGTGAGGGCCTGGCCCGGGGCCAGCTGGTACACAAAGCCATTGGGCGGCGTGATGCTGTAGTCAAATACCGGTGCGTTGGAAGTGCCGGTTATATTAATGAGGAAGTCGATAAGCACGCTGGTGCGCCCGTCGCTGACCTTGATAACCGCATTAAACTGCTGACCTACCGAGTACCCTACGGTGCCAAACGTGACCACGCCGGTAGTCGCATCAACGGCTAGGGCGGGGGCGTTGGCGAAAGGATTGCCATTTAAGTCGGCCACTGTGGCCAGCGAGAAGGTAAGGGCATCGCCGTCGGGGTCGCTCACCGGCAGCTTGAATGTGGCTGCCGCCTGACCCATTGCCACGTTCACGACCGGCACCAGGGTCGATACGGGCGAATTGTTCCCCGAGCCCACGTTCACGAGGGTGCTCACGTACCAGCTGCCGTTGGCGTTATTAGACAGGGTACTCAGGCGACAGCAATTCGTGTAAAAGGCCCGGAAATCGCCCACCGTTGCGTAAGTATGGCTAATGGTAGCCTCGCCGTAAAAGCTGTCGTTGACCACATCGACTGATGTCACCGTGAGGTTGACGGCACTACTCGTCCCGTCGCCAAAGTACAGTTGGTCAGTTACTACCGTCGAGCCAACGGTCAGGTTCGTGGCGCCGAAACTGCGCCGCCACGCCTGGCTCACCCGGAATTCTATTGTGCGCTTGCTGGGGTCTGTAGCCACAGTACGCCAGGTTAAGGTGCCGTAGCGGAAGTGGCTGGCGTGAGCCGGGGTAGCTGCGCCCGCGCCCAGCACGAGGCAAAGCAGCAGCACGCGTAAGGCGGGCCAGCAAATGAGATGGGTCCGGGGCTTTCTCCCCTCACCCGTCAAGTCCCGCGTAGTTTCGGCATTGTCGAAGTGTTTCATAAGAAAAAATCAAGAATGGATTAAAGTATGAGTATTGCGTGGAAAAATAAAATAATAATAAATAATTACCCCGTACAAATTCTGGTAATTATTATATTAATATCTTTTTAAGATGCCAAAAAGGCTGTTTGTAAAGGATATAGTTCAAATGTATGAGAAATAATCAGTCAAGCAAATAAATATGAAATAATTCTTTTGTTAACTTTTTAATTATTGCCGTCTAAGCCCTATTGTAGCCAATAGCTGTGCTTCAGGTAATGGCAGCACACCCAATCCCTGCGCTACAGCAATTGCCGAGACCTACTGAATTGTCCGTCCTTTGCGCGGCAACATCCCATTCATCATCCTGCATGGCGGCAAACCCTGCCCTTGAACTCCGAACCGTGGCCGTGACGCGCTACGTGACCCCGCTCCGCGAGGGCGGCTCACTGCCGGCTCTGGTCGAGGCCGACGACAACTTCCTCTACGTGCTCAAGTTTCGGGGCGCGGGCCAGGGCGTGAAGGCCCTGATTGCCGAGCTCATTGTGGGCGAAATAGCCCGCGTGCTGGGCCTGCGGGTGCCCGAGCTGGTGTTTTGCGAGCTCGACGAGTCCTTCGGCCGGACCGAGCCCGATGAGGAAATTCAGGACCTGCTGCGGGCCAGCACCGGCCGCAACCTCGCCCTGCACTACCTCTCCGGGGCCATCACCTTCGATGCGCTGGTGACCACCATCGAGCCCCGTCTGGCCTCCCAAATCGTGTGGCTCGACTGCCTCGCGCTGAACGTGGACCGCACCGCCCGCAACACCAACCTGCTGATGTGGCACAAGGAGCTGTGGCTGATTGACCACGGCGCGGCCCTCTACGCCCACCACGCCGGTCCGGAATGGGCCGCGCCGCGCCCGCGCCCTTTCCCGCAGGTGAAGGACCATGTGCTGCTGCCCCAGGCCAGCGAGCTGGCCGAAGTCGATGCCGACTACCGCGCCCGGCTTACGCCCGAGGTATTCCGCGCCATCGTGGCCCTGGTGCCCGACGAGTGGCTGACCAACGGCGACGCCCCGCCCGAGGCCCAGCGCGCCGACTACGTCCGCTTCCTCGAAGCGCGCCTGGCGGCCTCCGAAATCTTTGTTCAGGAAGCTCAGGACGCCCGCCATGCACGTATTTGAGTACGCCGTGCTGCGCGTGGTGCCCCGCGTGGAGCGCGAGGAATTTCTGAACGTGGGAGTCATTCTGTACTGCCGCAGCCTGGGCTTTCTCGAAACCCGGTGCGCGCTGCCCGAAGCCCGGCTGCGCGCCTTCGCCCCCGATTTAGAGCAGGAGGAAATAATCACCCGCCTGCACGCCTTCGAGCGCATTTGCCAGGGCCGGGCCACTGGTGGCACCATCGGCCAGCTGCCCATTGCTGAGCGGTTTCGCTGGCTCACCGCTACCCGCAGCACCGTGGTGCAGTGCTCGCCCGTGCACCCCGGCCGCTGCGCCGACGCGGCCGCGACGCTCACGCGGCTTTTTGCCGAGCTGGTGCAATAACCGTTGGTTTCACTGCTAGCGCATTTTCCGCCTTAATTCCTTTAAAAACTGTACACTGACCCTGAAACCGCTCTAATCCCACCCATCTCCAATATGACCCCAACCATCGAAAACTACGCCCTCGGCCACTGGATGCCCGGCTCGGGCACCCAGCAGGAATTGCTCGATGCCAGCACCGGCGACCTCATCGCCGTGGCCAACACCGAGGGCCTCGATTTCGCGGCCATTCTCGACTACGGCCGCCGGGTGGGCAACCCGGCCCTGCGCAAAATGACTTTCCACGAGCGCGGCCGCATGCTCAAGGCCTTGGCCTTCCACCTGGATAGCAAGAAGGAGCAGTTCTACGAGTTGAGCTACCGCTCGGGCGCGACCCGGGCCGATTCGTGGATTGACATCGAAGGCGGCATCGGCAACCTGTTTGCCAACGCCTCGCTGCGCCGCAAGTTTCCCGACAAGCCATTTTATGTGGAGGGCGAGCCGGTGGGCCTGTCCAAGGGCGGCACCTTCATGGCCCAGCACCTGATGGTGCCCCGCGAAGGCGTGGCCGTGCACATCAATGCTTACAACTTCCCCATCTGGGGTATGCTGGAGAAAATTGCGGTGAACCTGCTCGCTGGCATGCCCGCCGTGGTGAAGCCCGCCACGCCCACCGCCTACCTCACCGAAGCCGTGGTGCGCGAAATCATCGCCTCCGGTATTCTGCCGGCCGGGGCCTTGCAGCTGGTCATCGGCACCGGCCACGGCATCCTCGACCACGTCACGTATCAGGATGTGGTCACGTTCACGGGCTCGGCCACCACGGGCCGCAAGCTGCGGGCCCACCCGCGTCTCATTGAGGAAGCCGTGCCCTTCACCATGGAAGCCGACTCGCTCAACGCCGCCGTGCTGGGCCTGGATGCCAAGCCCGGTACGCCGGAGTTCGACTTGTTTATCAAGGAAGTACGTAAGGAAATGACGGCTAAGTGCGGGCAGAAATGCACCGCCATCCGTCGTGCCATCGTGCCCGCTGAGCTGCTGGAGGATGTGCAGATTGCCCTGGGCAAGGCTCTGGCCCAAACCACCGTGGGCCACCCGCAGGCCGAGGGCGTGCGCATGGGCGCGCTGGCCGGCCGCGCCCAGGCCGAGCAGCTCCGCGAGCGGGTGCGGCAACTCGCCAAGACCACGCCCATCGTCTACGGCGACCTCGACAACGTGGAAATCCTGGGCCAGGACCGGGGCGCGCACAGCACCAAAGGCGCGTTTATCTCGCCCATCGTGCTGCTGAATAACGACCCCTTCCGCCACCTCGACAGCCACGAAGTCGAAGCCTTCGGCCCGGTCGTGACGCTCATGCCCTACCGCGATACCGCCGAAGCCATCGCCATCGCCAACCTCGGCAAAGGCTCGCTGGTGTGCTCGCTGGCCACTAATGACCCCCGCACGGCGCAGGACTTCGTGCTGGGCGCGGCCACCCACCACGGCCGCATCCTGGTGCTGAACGGCGAGATGGCCAAGGAAAGCACCGGTCACGGCTCGCCGCTGCCGCAGCTCATCCACGGTGGCCCGGGCCGGGCCGGTGGCGGCCAGGAAATGGGTGGCATTCGCGGCGTGGAGCACTTCATGCAGCGCGTGGCCCTGCAAGGCTCGCCCAGCATGATTACCGCCATCACGGAGGTGTACCAGACCGGCGCGCAGCAGATTGAATACGACAAGCACCCCTTCCAGCGCTATTTTGAGGAGCTGGAAATCGGCGAAACCTACACCACGCACAAGCACACCGTAACGGAGGCCGACATCAGTAATTTCGCCAACGTATCGGGCGATAATTTCTACGCCCACGTCGATGCTACTTCGCTGGATGGCACGCTCTTCACCGGCCGCGTGGCCCACGGCTACTACATTCTGAGCAAGGCTGCCGGCATGTTCGTCGACCCCCGCAAAGGCCCCGTGCTATTGAATTACGGCCTCGACGAGTGCCGCTTCACCAAGCCCGTGTACCCCGGCACCACCATCGGCGTGCAGCTCACGGTGAAGGAAAAAGTGGGTCAGGAAAAGCGCGACGAAACCGACATCGCCAAAGGCATCGTACGCTGGCTCGTTACCGTGACCGACGAAACCAGCGAAACCGTGGCCGTGGCGACGATTATGACTATGGTCAAAAAGAAAAACCAGGAGTAGCCTCAGTCGGGCAATCCCGAATTGTCAGGCAAAAAAAAGCCCCGCTGGTCGTGCGACCGGCGGGGCTTTTTTCGGTAATGGGTGGAGATGCAGGGATTCGAACCCTGGTCCAGACAAGGAAATCAACGTGCTTTCTACGTGCGTATCTATGCTTGGATTTTCATGGCGGTACAGGCGCACATCAGGCCTTTGCACTGCCCCTAGCTGCAGTTGAGTTTCGCCCCCGAGTCACAGCTCCCCGAAGGCTATTTTCTACTTACGACGCTCCGAACTCCCAGGTGTAGAAACTTACCCAGGCGGAACGATGGCAATTACCTAATTCTGAATTAGGCAGCCATGGCGTACGAATAGTCGCCAGTTGTTGTTTGATAGATTTTTTGACAGGAGAGCTTCCATCAACTCCTGGCACGCTTACCCGCAATTTGCGCAAGCTGTCAATTCCGGTCATCCCCAAATGGTAAAGAACGAGTCCCAAATGGTTTGTTAGGACCAAGCGGGCCGCAAAGATACGCGGTGAAGCTGAAACGGTGGGGCAGGAGGGAAGGTTTCCGGTGGGCCGGGTGTTTGGGAATGAATTAGAACGAGGAACAAGTGAAAGGAACGTCATGTCGAGCGCAGCCGAGACATCTCGCGTGTGGTAGTAATTCAATCGTTCAACGATTATGGTTACTGCCCCGAGCGAGATGTCTCGGCTGCGCTCGACATGACGTTCCGATAACCTGCGGATAAGCCAAACCGCTTCTAAAGCCGCCCATTTCTGGGTAACTTTGCTACACAGAACTTATGGATAATTTCGTCGTTTCGGCCCGCAAGTACCGTCCTTCCACGTTTCGCAGCGTGGTGGGGCAGCAGCACGTCACCACCACGCTGCAGAATGCCATTCAGAGTCAGCACCTGGCCCAGGCGTTTCTGTTTTGTGGCCCGCGCGGAGTGGGCAAAACCACCTGCGCCCGCATTCTGGCCAAAACCATAAACTGCACCAACCTCAGCCCCGAAACCGAGGCCTGCGGCACCTGCGCCTCCTGCGTGGCCTTCCAGGAAAACGCCTCGTTCAACGTCCATGAGCTGGATGCGGCTTCGAATAACTCGGTGGAAGACATCCGCTCGCTGGTGGAGCAGGTGCGCTACGCCCCGCAGGCCGGCAAGTACAAAGTCTACATCATCGACGAGGTGCACATGCTCTCGAACGCGGCCTTCAACGCCTTCCTCAAGACGCTAGAGGAGCCGCCGAGCTACGCCATATTTATTCTCGCCACCACCGAGCGCCACAAGATTATCCCCACCATCCTGTCGCGCTGCCAGATTTTCGATTTCAGCCGCATCAAGGTGGAGGACATGCGCAGCCACCTGCGCTACGTAGCCACCCAGGAAGGCATCACGGCCGAAGACGACGCCCTGCACCTGCTGGCCCAGAAGGCCGACGGTGGCCTGCGCGATGCCCTATCGATGTTCGACCAGATGGTCACTTTCGGCGGCAACAACCTCACCTACAAGGAGGTGGTGCAAAACCTGCACATCCTCGACTACGACTACTATTTCCGGCTGGTTGACGGCCTGCTGACCGAAAACCTCTCCGCCGCGCTGTTGCTGCTCGATGAGGTTATGCAGAACGGCTTCGACCTGCACAACTTCGTGGTGGGCACCGCCGAGCACCTGCGCGGCCTGCTGGTCTGCAAAGATGCCGTAACTGTACAGCTGCTGGAAGTGTCCGATGGCATCAAAAAGCAGTACGTGGCGCAGGCCCAGGCTGCGCCGCTGGCCTTCCTGCTCTCGGCCCTCAACCTCATCAGCCAGTGCGACCGCGAGTTCAAGCAGGCCAAAAACCAGCGCCTGCACGTCGAGCTGGCTCTGATGAAGCTGGCCTATCTGAACGGGGCCGTGCAGTTCGTCCGCGAGCTGAGCCCTGCCACTAACGGCGAGGCTAAAAAAAAAACTAGCAGCCTAGGCAGCGGCGACGCTTCGGTTACTCCCGCATCGGGTAGCAACGATAACGGCGATGTGCAACACGCGCCGGTAGCCTCGCCTTTGGCTGTTACTCCAGCAATATCGAATGGAGTAGCAGTAGCGGCTTCAGCTTCTCAGGCCTCGCCGGTAGCGTACGCCACCGAGTCGCCAGCCGCCACCTACGTCGCGGCCCCGCGCCCGGCTGCCGCGCCCGCCCCGCTACCCATGCCGGCCGGCGCGCCCGTAGCCACCGGCCCGGCCCCGGCCGACGGCCCCGAGCCCCTGCCCGTGGAGAACGGCGTGGAGGAGCTGCACGATACGCCCAGCATCGAGGCCGACCCGGCTGCCGCTATTACCGAGCGCCACCAGATGCGCGACACGTTGCCGCACGTCGAAATCGGGGTGCCCAGCTTCGAGGGCATTGAGCCCGGGCCGCGCCCATCGCCGGCGGCTGCCTTCGCCAAAATCCCCAGCCTGGCCAGTAAGCTGCCTAGCCTCAAGAACATGAGCAGCCGCCCCGCCGGCCCATCAGCGACGACTGCTGCGGCCGAGCCGCAGTTCACCAGCGGCCCGGTAGCACCCATCGACCCGGCACTGCTGCAACGGGTGTGGCAGGAATTGGCCGAGGAGCGCCGCGCCCAGGACCGCATGAGCGAATTCTGGGTGCTGAACCGTTCCGTGACCGCAAACACCGAGCACAACATCGAGCTGGCCGTGGACAACCCCATCCAGGTGGACCAGTTCAATGAAATGCGGGTGGAATTCCTGGCGGAGCTGCGCCGCCGCACTGGCCACCCGCGCCTCACCGTGCAGCCGGTGGTGGCGGCCGCCGCACCCACGGCCAAGAAGCTCTACACGGCTTCGGATAAGTTCGAATACCTGGCCGAACGGTTCCCCGCCCTGCGCGAGGCCAAGCAACGCCTGGGTCTGGAAGCCGATTTTTAACGCCGGTTCGCTCGGTGGCTTGGCCGCTGGAAGTCTGTGTGTGGGACGTTCCTGCGCACGGATTCCCAGCATCCATACTGCAATTTGGCTGGGTTTGCACGCACAAGAATCCTGCAAACGATTGGGGAGGTAATTGGTCTGAAACTCAGTTGCCGGGCTGAGAGCGAAGCAAACCAGCAAGATAGACTAAAAATTCGTTTTTTATTCCCCTATCAGCCAGCTACCTTTGTTTTTTGAATCCCTCAGCTACCCGCCCGCGCCCTTCGTGAAAAACAACTTTTTGCTGCTGTTTGCTGCCCTGGCGGTGTTGGGCCTCACTACGCAGTGCCAATCGAGCAAGTCGGCCACCACGGCCGCTACCGCCACTGCGGCCGCACCCGCTTCCATGCCTGCTACGGCAGTCGCGCCCAAGCAATACCGCTACGAATCGGTAGCCGGCGACCCGCTGGGCGTGCGCATTTACAAGCTCGATAACGGCCTGACCGTGTACCTGTCGGATTACAAGGACGCGCCGCGCATCCAGACCTATCTGGCCGTGCGGGCCGGTTCCAAAAACGACCCTGCCGCCGCTACCGGCCTGGCGCACTACCTCGAGCACATGGTGTTCAAGGGCACGTCGAAGCTGGGCACGCAGGACTGGGCCAGGGAAAAGGTTGAGCTGGACAAGATTGAGGCGCTGTACGAAACGTACCGCGGCCAGCGCAACGACCCGGCCGCCCGCAAGCGCACCTATCACCAGATTGACTCGATTTCGGGCGTGGCCGCGAAGTATGCCGTGCCGAACGAGTACGACAAGGTGATGGGCGCTATCGGGGCCAAGGGCTCGAACGCGCACACGTCGAGCGAGGAAACGGTTTACCAGGAAGATATTCCCAGCAACCAGCTGGAGAAGTGGGCCGCCATTCAGGCCGAGCGCATGCAGGAGATGGTGCCGCGCCTGTTCCACACGGAGCTGGAAGCGGTATACGAGGAGAAAAACCGGGGGCTGGACTCGGATTTCAATAAGGAGTTTGAGGCGCTGAACGCTGCGCTCTACCCCACGCACCCCTACGGCACGCAGACGACCATCGGCACGATTGAGCACCTGCAAAACCCGTCCATCACGGAAATTAAGAAGTATTTCGGTCAGTACTACGTGCCCAACAACGTGGCGCTGTGCCTGAGCGGTGATTTGGATTTCGACCAGACCATTCGGCTCATCGACAAGTATTTTGGGGCGCTGCCGAGCAAGCCGGTTCCCGTGTTCAGCGCGGCCGTTGAAAAGCCCCTGACCGCGCCGATTACGCGCGAAATCGTGGGGCCGCAGTCGGAAAACGTGATGCTGGGCTACCGCCTGCCGGGCAAGGCCTCACAGGATGGCGTGCGGCTGCGCATGCTGGATAAAATCCTGACCAACGGCCAGGCCGGCCTCATCGACCTCGACCTGAACCAGCAGCAGAAGGTGCTGGAAGCCGCTTCGTTCACCGACCTCAACGACGACTACTCCACCCACGTCATCTACGGCACGCCACGCCAGGGCCAGAAGCTGGAAGAAGTGAAGGACCTGCTGCAAGGCGAGCTGGCCAAGGTGAAAGCCGGCAACTTCCCCGACTGGCTGATTCCGGCCATCATCAACAACGAGAAGCTGACGCGCACCAAGGCGTATGAGAGCAACGAGGCCCGCGCCAGTGCCATGTACGAGGCGTTTATCGAGCGCATCGACTGGAAAGACTACCTGAAGCAGCAGGACGATTTCGGCAAGATTACCAAAGCCGAAATGGTGAAATTCGCCAACGACAACTACGGCGACAATTACGTGGCCGTGTTCAAGCGCACCGGCACCGACCCCAACAAGGTGAAGGTGGTGAAACCCGCCATTACGCCCGTGCCGGCCAACCGCGACGTGTCTTCGGCCTTCTACAAGCAGCTCACGGCGCTGCCGAGCACGGAGCTTGAGCCGGTGTTCGTGGATTACAAAAAGGACATTCAGGAAACCGAAATCAAGCCCGGCCTGCCGCTGTACTACACGCACAACGCTGAGAACGGGCTGTTCAACCTGTCCTACGTGTTCGACCTGGGCAAGAACAACGACTCGCGCTGGGGCCTGGCGGCTGATTACCTGCAATACCTCGGCACCGGCAAGTACACCGCCGCGCAGCTGCAACAGGAGTTCTACAAGCTGGGCTGCTCCTTCAACGTGAGCAGCGGGCCCGACCGGATTTACGTGACCCTGAACGGCCTCGATAGCAACCTGGAGCCCGCGTTGAAGTTGTTTGAACAGCTGATGGCCGCGCCCAAGCCCGATGCCGCCGCCCTGAAAAACATGGTGGCCGGCACGCTCAAGCAGCGCCAGGATGCCAAGCTCGAAAAGCGCGTAATTCTGAACGCGGCGATGGTGAATTACGTGAAGTACGGCTCGAAAAACCCCTTTACGAACATTCTAAGCGAGAAAGAGCTGAAGGCGCTGAAGCCGGAGCAGCTCATGGCTTTGATTAAGAAGCTGCCAACGTATCAGCATCGGGTGCTGTATTATGGACCGCGTGTTTTAACTGGTTATGAGAGTATGACAATAGCCGCGAATGAAAGCGGGTCTCCTGGCTTTCAACGCCGTAATCCGGCGGGAATTGCAAACGTAATCAAATACAACCACCGCACGCCCGTCAAACTCACGCCCGCGCCGGTGGCCAAAGACTTCGCCGAGCAGCCCATGAAGGACCGCAAGGTCTATTGGGTGGACTACAACATGGTGCAGGCCGAAATCCTGTTCCTGACCAAGGGCGACCTGTATAGCAAGGACCTCGCGCCCACGGTAGCGCTCTACAACGAGTACTTCGGCGGTGGCATGGGCAGCATCGTGTTTCAGGATTTGCGCGAGAGCAAGGCGCTGGCCTACTCGGCCTACTCCGGCTACAACAGCGCCGACAAGCTGGGCCGCTCCAACTACAACCTGAGTTACATCGGCACGCAGAGCGACAAGCTGCCCGAGGCCATGGCCGGCATGGAAGCCCTGCTAACCGATATGCCGGTGGCCGAAGCCAACCTGGAAATCGCCAAAAACGCCATCCGCAACAGCATCAGCACCGAGCGCATCACCAAGGGCAACGTGTTGCTGAGCTACGAGCGCGCCAAGCGCCTCGGCCTTGACTACGACCTGCGCCGCGACGTGTACGCCAGCACCCAGAAAATGACTTTCGATGAGCTGAGGAAGTTTCAAACCAGCAAAATCAAGGGCCAGAACCAGGTCATCCTGGTTATCGGCTCGAAAGACCGGCTCAACTTCAAGGAGCTGGCCAAGTACGGCGCGGTGCAGCAGCTCACGCTGAAGGAGATTTTTGGGTACTAAACAGTAGTGCCGCCCCGGGGGAACCTCACCCCCCTAGCCCCCTTCTCCAAAAGAGAGGGGGGGACTAGTTTCTAGTTCAGACTAGAACAGTTCTAAGGCTAGAAATAAAGACTAAAACTAGTCCCCCTCTCTTTTGGAGAGGGGCTAGGGGTGAGGTTCCCCGCCTGAACGATTAACTAAAAACAACACTTTACCCACATGGCAGAGCAAAAAATCACCATCAAAAATGGCAAGCTGACGGTTCCGGACAAACCCACCATTCCCTTCATCGAGGGCGACGGTACCGGGCCGGACATCTGGCGGGCCTCCAAGCTTGTGTTCGACGCGGCCGTGGAGAAGGCCTACGGTGGCAAAAAGCAGCTGATGTGGAAGGAAGTGCTGGCCGGCGAGAAATCCTTCAAGCAAACCGGCAACTGGCTGCCCACCGAAACCCTCGACGCTTTCCGCGAATACCTCGTGGGCATCAAAGGCCCGCTGACCACGCCCGTGGGCGGCGGCATCCGCTCGCTGAACGTGGCCCTGCGCCAGGAGCTAGACCTGTACGCCTGCCTGCGCCCCGTGCGCTACTACGACGGCGTGCCCTCGCCCGTGAAGCGCCCGGAGCTGACCAACATGGTCATTTTCCGCGAAAACACCGAGGACATCTACGCCGGCATCGAGTACATGTACGGCACGCCCCAGGCCCAGAAAATGCTGGAATTCCTGCAGGATGAGATGGGTGTGAAGAAAATTCGCTTCCCCGAGTCGTCCTCGTTCGGCATCAAGCCGGTGAGCAAGGAAGGCACCGAGCGCCTCGTGCGCGCCGCCATCAAGTACGCGCTGGAGCACAAGCTGCCGTCGGTGACCATCGTGCACAAGGGCAACATCATGAAGTTCACCGAAGGCGCGTTCAAAACCTGGGGCTACGAGCTGGCCGAGAAGGAGTTTGGCAGTAAGGTGTTCACCTGGGCGCAGTACGATAAAATCGTGGCCAAGCAGGGCGTGGCCGTGGCCGACGCGCTGCAAAAGCAAGCCCAGGAGCAGGGCAAGCTCATCATCAAGGACAGCATCGCCGATGCCTTCCTGCAACAGATTCTGCTGCGCCCTTCGGAATACTCGGTGGTCGCCACCCTGAACCTGAACGGTGACTACATCTCCGATGCGCTGGCGGCCATCGTGGGCGGCATCGGCATCGCGCCGGGGGCCAACATCAACTACGTGACCGGCCACGCCATCTTCGAAGCCACCCACGGCACGGCTCCCAAATACGCCAACCTCGACAAAGTGAACCCCGGCTCGGTTATCCTCTCCGGCGTGCTGATGCTCGAGTACATGGGCTGGAAAGAGGCCGCCGCCCTCATCAATAAAGGCCTCGAAGCCGCCATCGCCAGCAAGCGCGTGACCTACGACTTCGAACGCCAGATGGAAGGTGCCACCCTGCTGAAATGCAGCGAATTTGGCGCTGAGATTGTAAAGAATATGTAGTAGCTTGGCAGTAGCTTAAGCAACAATAGAAACCCCCGCGTCGGCTTTGGCTGGCGCGGGGGTTTCTATTGTCGCTATTAAGGCTGCCGCAGGAAGCCAATAGACCATGATAAGCAAATGCTACCTATGACTAGAAGGCAAAATACCGAATAGCGTTAATTAGTGTAAAACTGAAAGCTAAAGATTTATGAATTACAGTAGCAGTGTTCTTGCATTACTTTTTTTATTTTTAACACTAAGTGTTAAGGCACAAGAAACGCACTTTACCCGAAGTTCAATTAAGGTTGGAGTGGGATTGGGCGGTAATGATGGTGAAACGGAAACAGGGTTGGGTGTGGTCTATTTGATTGGCTATCAAAAAAACTTTGGACAAAATGAAAAGTTGAGAGTAAGTCCCAACCTGCTCCACGGTGAATTTTCGTCAGCTGGAATCAATGATGTGAGAGACCAATTCTATCGCACAACTTCGCTCGGAATCAACGCTGCCTATGATTTAGTAAGATACAAATCAGTTTCCCTGCTAATTAATACCGGGGTTTTTATTAATTATTCCAGGGGGCTGTTTGGTAATGGTGGTGAAATTAGCAACAACAGCTCTGCGTATTTTAAAACCCTGTATGTTGGTGGAAATATCGGAGCTGGATTCAGAATCAGCCCGCCTGCCAGCAGATTTACCTATGAGATAAAACCAGTCAATATAGGGCTTGGGAATAAGGGGTTTGTGTTGGGATACGCGATGCTTGGACTGGATTTTAAACTGACGAAATAGCCAGGTTTAAGTCCCTGCTGGCGCGCGTCGCAGACGCGCGCCAAGCCACACACAAAAAGGGCACCCACGCCAAGCGGGTGCCCTTTTCTATGCCTAACCATTCCTTCCAAGCCTAGCCTTTCTTCGCCGCATTAGCCGGTGCGCTTTGCTCGCGGCGCACCTGCTGGAGCACCTTGCGCAGCGTGTAGTCCTGCAGCTTCACCTTGTCGGCGGTTTTGTAGAGGCTTTTGCCGTCATCGAACAGGTGTTTCAGGGGCGCGTAGAGGGCGCGAAACAGCTGGGCGTTGTCGGCCGTGAGCAGGCGCTGGTCGCTGAGGTCGCTGCCCTGGGCGGTGCTGTCCTGCACCAGGTCATCGTAGAGGCGTTGGATTTGGGTGTTTTCCTCGGGCTTCTGGCCTTTGGCGAGCAGGGCTTTTTTGTTGGCTTCGATGTTTTGGAGCAGCGTGTGCAGCGAGTCGGCCAGGCCCTCGTGCTCGTTGTCGTTGCGGTCGCGGCGCACGGCCTCGATGCCGAATTTTTTGGCCGGCACGCTGAGGCCTTCGGCGCGGCGCACCCGGGCTTCGAGGCGGTTGAGGAGCTGCGGCAGGCTGTCGAGCAGCCCCGCGATGCGCTGCGTCACCACTTGCCGCTCGGCAATGGCCACGCTGCTACGCTGCACGCCCTCCACGGCGGCGCTGGCGGCATCAAAATCTTTTAGAAAAGCGGGGGTGTAGTCCTCGGGCAGCAGGTCCTGAAAATCGGTTTGGTCGCGCACGTAGCTGGCGCGGAGCCGGCGCGCCACGGGCAGCAGCTCATCGAGGCGGAAGGTAAAAGGTAGACGACGGTCATCCATTGGAAAAGAGGGGAATAAAGTGAATTTAACAGCCACAATACTACGCCTTATTTCCGTCCCGACGGAAAGACCTGTCGCCCCAGCGGAAACCCGCTCCGGGCACGCGGAAACCCCCGCCGGAAGCGCGGAAACACCCGCCGGACACGCCGAAACGCCCGCCGGAAGCGCGGAAACCCCATCGGAGCCACGGAAGCCCCAGCCAGAGCCACGGAAGCCCCAGCCAGAGCAGCGGAAGCCCCAACCGGGACAGCGGAAGCCTCCGCCGGAACAGCGGAAACGCTCGCCGGGTAATTGGCGGACAAGGCCCCGCCAACGGCTCGCTATTGCCAACCCGTCTCCCCCCCACTCGCCGCCAGCGCCCGCCTACTTCCCCACTCGCTTCAACTCCCGAAACACATTGTTCAGCCCCTCCGCCCAGGTTGGGTGGGCAAAAATCATTTCCTGAAGCTGCTGATACTTCAGCCGCCCGGCCATGGCTACTTCGATAATGGCCATAATTTCGCCGGCTTCGGGGCCGAGTAAGGTTGCTCCCAGCAGCCGGTCGTCGTTGCCGACCAGCACCTTCCAGAAGCCGCGCGTTTCGCTGGTCTGCTGGGCCCGGCCGATGACGCTGACCGGCATGGTAGCCACGCGGTAGGGCATTTTCTGCTCCTGGGCCTGGCCCTCGCTCAGCCCGATGCGGGCCATGGGCGGGTCGGTGAATACGCAGTAGGGCAGGGGGCGCTGGCGGGCCGAGCGTTTGCGGCCGTGCAGCAGCGCGTCGCGCACCACGCGGTAGTCGTCGTAGGAAAGGTGGGTAAACTGCGGGCCGGGGTGAATGTCGCCCAGCGCGTAGATGCCGCGCACGTTGGTGCGCAGGTTATTATCGACGAGGATATAGCCTTTGTCGTCGGTTTTGACGCCCGCGAAACCCAGGCCCAGCTTGTCGGAATTGGGGGTGCGGCCCGTAGCTACCAGCAGGTGGGAGCCGCGCAGGCGGCGCTCGCCCGCGCTGGTCGTCACCGATACCGTGATGCTGCCGCTGGGGCCGCGGCTCACGCCGTGGGCCCGCGCACCCATCACAAACTCAATGCCTTCCTGGCCCAGCGCCGCTTGCAGGCCCTGGCACACGTCATCGTCCTCGCGTTCCAGCAGCTGCGGGCCGGCTTCCACGATGGTCACGCGGCTGCCGAAGCGCCGGAACATCTGGCTAAACTCCAGGCCGATGTAGCCGCCGCCGAGGATGATGAGGTGCTCGGGCAGCTCCTTCAAATCGAGCAGCTGGGTGGTGCTGAGGTAGCCCGAATCGGCCAGCCCACTTATGTCCGGGATGGCGGCCCGGGTGCCCGTATTGATGAAGATGAGCGGAGCCGTTACGTCTTTGGTGCTTCCGTTGGCCAGCGTGACGAGCAGCGCGTGGGGGCCGGTGAAAGCCGCGTGGCCCTCCAAAAGCGTCACGTCGTGCTTCTGCGTAAGATTGGCCCGGATGCCCTTGCGCATCTTGCCGATGATATCATCCTTGCGGGCCACGGCGGCCGCCAGGTCGACCGTGAGCTGGGCCGCATTGGGAATTTCGGGCGCGGCCACGGCGGCGGCGGTGCGCAGCTGGTGCAGGCGCTCGGCGGTGGCCAGCAGGGTTTTGGTAGGCGAGCAGCCGTAGTTGATGCAGGAGCCGCCCAGGCGGTTTTCCTCGATGAGGGCCACGCGGCGGCCGGCCTCGGCCAGGGCGGTGGCCAGCGGGTTGCCGGCCTGGCCAGAACCGATAATGATGGCGTCGAAAGAAGTAGCGGGCATAAAGAAACGCGGGTGAGTAAAGGTGCTGTCTTACCATACGGCAGCGCTTGGCATTTCGGTGGAGTGCCCCGAAAATGCCCGGTGCAGCGGGCCCAAGTCCGGCAGAAACACGAAATTGCCGTATCAAGCGTTGGCTTGCCCACGCCGTTCCCGTTTTCCGCTGCTATGAAGCACCTGTTGCGCCTCACGTTCCTGCTTGTTCTCGCTGGCCTCACGGGCTGCGCCTCGCTGTATTTTCCGCCGCCGCCCCACGCGCCCATGCTCACGCACCAGGGCGAGTTCTACGGGGCCGTGAGCACCAATCAGCACACCAATTATGCCCTGCAAGGGGCCTACGGCCTCACCAACCACCTGGCCGTGGCCGGCACGTTCTCCTCACTGCACCGCAAAAAAACCGACCGCACCGAGGACATCGACTTTGCCGAAGCCAGCCTCGGCTACTTCACCCGCCTGCCCGACAAGCGCGTGCTCGAAGTGTACGTGGGCGGCGGCGGCGGCGGCACCCAGCGCATCGAGCGCAACGACGAGCAGCTCACCACCCGCAAGCTCAACGGCAGCCTCTCCAAGGTATTTGCCCAGGTAAACTACGCCCGTAAGAAGCGCGAAAACATCCACCTCTTCAACCGCGACTTTCCCCTCACCTACGGCGCGGCCCTGCGCATGAGCTACATGCAGCTCAACAACTTCAAAATCGACGGCCTGGCCGCCCCCGGCGAAAGCAACCTGTTTCTGGAGCCCATCACCTTCACCCGCACCCAGATTGCCGGCCCCGTCCAGCTGCAAATAATCAGCGGCCAGATTTTCGGCCTCCGCAACAACAAATACCTCAAAGCCGCAAATTCCGTGTTTCAGGTCGGTATTGTTATTAATCTGGATAAGAATACCACCCTGGACGAGTAGGGGCCGCACCCGCACCCCACGAACCACAAAAAAAGCCCCAGCAGATGCTGAGGCTTTTTTTGTAACTGAAATAGCTGATTGAAGCCGAGGCTTACTTGCCGCCCAGCACGCGCAGCATGGTGTCGCCAATCTCGGCGGGCGAATCCACGACGTGGATGCCGCACTCGCGCATGATGGCCATTTTAGCGGCGGCCGTGTCGTCGGCACCGCCCACGATGGCCCCGGCGTGGCCCATGCGGCGGCCGGGAGGGGCGGTCTGGCCGGCGATGAAGCCTACTACGGGCTTCTTGTTGCCGGTTTCTTTAATCCAACGGGCGGCTTCGGCTTCCATGCCGCCGCCGATTTCGCCAATCATCACGATGCCTTCGGTTTCGGGGTCGTTCATCAGCAGCTCTACCGCCTGCTTGGTGGTGGTGCCGATGATGGGGTCGCCGCCGATGCCGATGGCCGTGGTCTGGCCCAGGCCGGCTTTGGTGAGCTGGTCAACGGCTTCGTAAGTCAGGGTGCCCGACTTGGAAACGATGCCGATTTTGCCTTTAGTGAAGATGAAGCCGGGCATGATGCCCACTTTGCACTCGCCGGCGGTCATCACGCCGGGGCAGTTTGGCCCAATCATCGTCACGCTGGGGCGCTCCGAGAGGTATTGCTTCACGGCAATCATGTCCTTGGTCGGGATGCCTTCGGTGATGGTGATAATCACCTTGATGCCGGCATCAGCAGCTTCCATAATCGCGTCGGCGGCGAAAGCCGGGGGCACGAAAATGATGCTGGTATCAGCACCGGCTTTCGCCACGGCCTCGGCTACGGTGTTGAACACGGGCTGGCCCAGGTGCTCGGTGCCGCCTTTGCCGGGCGTCACGCCGCCCACCACGTTAGTGCCGTACTCCATCATTTGCTGGGCGTGGAACGAGCCCTCGGAGCCGGTGAAGCCCTGCACGATAACCTTGGAATCTTTATTGACCAGAACGCTCATTCGGAGGTGTTTTTGGGAAATTGATGGAGTGGGAAGGCCGCCCGAACGGGCAACGGTGGTGCAAAAGTAGAACGAGTACCGCGAAATTTCATTTCGCGACGAGCACAGCGAGTTAGCAGGCGTGCGGATGGCGGCACTAGCTGCGCTCGTTGCGAAATGAAATTTCGCGGTACTCGTTCTGCCGCGCCGCGCCGCCGAAGGTCTTACCTTTGTACCATCACGCGAGAATTCCCACCCAACTATATTCAATGTATTTCAATCACGTTATCGAGGCCGTCGGCCACACGCCTCTTGTCAAGCTCAACAAAGTAACCGAGGGCATAAAAGGCACCGTGCTGGCTAAGGTAGAGTATTTTAATCCCGGCAATTCGGTGAAGGACCGCATGGCCATCCGGATGGTGGAGGACGCCGAAAAAGCGGGCCTCCTGCAGCCGGGCGGCACCATTATCGAGGGTACCAGCGGCAACACCGGCATGGGCCTGGCGCTGGCCGCCATCGCCAAAGGCTACAAGGCGGTGTTTGTGATGAGCGACAAGCAGAGCAAGGAAAAGCAGGACATCCTGCGGGCCGTGGGTGCCGAAGTAGTGGTGTGCCCCGTGGACGTGGCCCCCGAAGACCCGCGCTCTTACTATTCCGTAGCCCGCCGCCTCAGCCAGGAAACGCCCAATTCCTACTACCCCAACCAGTACGACAACCTCTCGAACGCCGCGGCGCACTACGACACCACCGGCCCCGAAATCTGGGAGCAGACCGAAGGCAAAATCACGCACTGGGCGGCCGGCGTGGGCACGGGCGGCACCATTTCAGGCGTCAGCAAGTACCTGAAGGAGCAGAACCCGGCCATCGTTTCGATTGGCCTCGACACCTACGGCTCGGTGTTCAAGAAGTACAAGGAAACCGGGATTTTCGATGAGAACGAAATCTACCCCTACAAAACCGAAGGCATCGGCGAAGATATTCTGCCCAAGAACGTCGACTTCGACCAGATTGACCTTTTCATCAAAGTGACCGACGAGGATGCGGCCGTGATGACCCGCCGCCTGGCCAGGGAAGAAGGCCTGTTTGTTGGCTGGAGCTGCGGCTCGGCGGTTTTCGGGGCCCTGGAGTACGCCCGCGAACACCTGAAGGAAGGCGACACGATGGTCATTATCCTGCCCGACCACGGCACCCGCTACCTGGGCAAAATCTATAACGACGAGTGGATGCGCGCCCAGGGCTGGTTGGCCTAGACAAACCGATTGGAGGTACGGCTCTAGCGCTGTATCTTCGTAAAAGCTAGCTTAATAACTTCTGTCCTATGCCTGCAAACCTGAATCATATCGTCTTGGTGGATGACAACGAAACCACGAGTTTCCTGAACAACCGCCTGCTGGGCCGCCTGGCCGTAGCCGACCAAATCAGCACGTTCTCGCGGGCTGATGAGGCGTTTGAGCAGCTCTGGGGCAGCGAGAGCGGCGGCAGCAGCCCCACGCCCGACCTGGTATTCGTGGACCTGAAGATGCCCGGCATCTCCGGCTTCGAGTTCCTGGAGCTGTACAATGCCCTGCCCCAACTCGTGCAGGACCGCACGGTGATGGCCGTGCTCACCACCTCTATGCACGGGGCCGATACCGCCCGCGTGGCCCAGTACCCCAACGTGGAGTATTTGACCAAGCCCCTCACCGAAGAGAAAATGCAGAAGCTGCTGGAAAAGCGCTTCCAATAAGTGTAAAAGCCACTTCAGCTGACGAATAAATCAAGAACGTCATGCTGAGCGCAGTCGAAGCATCTCTACCGCAAGCGTAACCCAATCGCAAGGATTAGTTACCCGGTAGAGATGCTTCGGCAAGCTCAGCATGACGTTCTGCTTTTGTAAGCTTTGTAGAACCGCGCTAAAACTTATCCAGCACCCGGAAAATGCCGGTCTTTTTCTGCTTGATGAAAATGTAGCGCACCGAAAACGCGGTGGGAAACCGGTTCCAGTCGGCCGAGCCGTACTCGATGGTCGGTTTGAAATCGAGCGATAATACAACGGGCAGAAAAGCAATTTTGTATTCGGCCCCGATAACGGCATCAAAACCCCAGAACGGGCCGTCGTCGCGGTGGCGGCCGAAGTGCCCGCCCGCGCCGAAATAGTAGTTCAGGCTGGGGCCCAGAATGCCAAAGTGCCGCTCGGCCAGAAGCGTGGCGCTGCGCTCGCGGGGCGCAAACATGGCGAGACCTTCCAGGGTGGTTTTGGGTAGTATCAGCTGCTGAATAGTGAGGCCGTAGCTACCCCCGCCGCTCCGGACGCCCGCGGCCGTGCGGTACTTCTGGGCGGTGGCCGGCAATGTGAGGGCAACCAATAGCAGCAGGAGGGGCCAGCAGTTGAGTAGAGGCCGGAAAGTCGGCGGAAGCAATGAAATTGGAAGCAGCAAGGGCATATAGAAAGTTGTCAGGCAGTCGGGCAAGCGGTTCTATCTCACCCTGACTGGCTGATACGCTACCAAAGCGGCAAAAATTGCCTTTGCAATCGAAAAACTGGCAACGCCTACTTATTCCACCGCGTCCACAAAGGTGAACTGCTGACCATCGAACAAGCCCTTGTCGCTCAGTTTCAGGCTCGGAATTACCAGCAGCGCCATAAAGGAGAGCGTCATAAACGGGGCGCCTAAGGGCGAGCCGAACTGCTTGGCCAGCGCATCGACGGCGGCGTAGGCGGCGGCCACAGCGGGGCCGGGCTGGTCCGACATCAGGCCGGCGACGGGCAGCGGCACCAGGATTTCCTGCCCGTCGGCACCCACGGCGGCCAGGCCACCTTTGGCCTGGATAACCAGGTTTACGGCGCGGGCCAGGCTCTCGTCGTCGCAGCCCACGGCGGTGATGTTGTGCGAGTCGTGGCCCACGCTGCTGGCCAGCGCGCCGTGCGTCAGCCCAAAGCCGCGAATGAAGGCCAGGGCCGGGGCCACCTGCGGCTGGTAGCGGTTGATAACGGCCAGTTTGAGCACGTCGTCGGCCACGTTGGATACAACCAGACCATTTTCGACGGTGGCGGGCAGGTCAACGCGGGCCGTGATGAGCTGGCCATCGAAGCACTCGATGACGCGCAGCGTGGGCTGGCCGGTGGGGGCGGTAAGCCGAAAATCGGCAGCCGCCACGGGCTGGGCGTGGAAGTTATTGACCACGGCAATGGGCGTGGCGGGGAGCAGCGACTGCCCGTTTTCAGCCACCAACTCGCCGTTGAGGTAGGTTTGCCGCACGGCGAAATCCTGCAAATCCGTCACCACGATGAAGTCGGCGGGGTCGCCTTCGGCCAGCAGGCCCACGGGCAGGCTGTAGTGCTTCACGGGGTTCACGCAGGCCACGCGCAGGACGTGGAATACGTCGTTGCCGAGGGCCACGGCGCGCTGCACCAGCTGGTTGATGTGGCCGAGAATGAGTGTGTCGGGGTGCTTGTCGTCGGAGCAGAACATCAGGTTGGCGTAGTGTTCGGGCAGCAGCTCGATGAGCGCATCGAAGTTGCGGGCGGCCGAACCCTCGCGGATGAGAATTTTCATGCCTACGGCCAGCTTATCCAGGGCCTCGGCGGCGGTGAAGCACTCGTGGTCGGTGCTGATGCCGGCGCTGGCGTAGTGGGCCGCGTCGTCGGCGCGCAGGCCGGGGGCGTGGCCATCCACGGGGCGGCCGGCGGCGTGGGCCAGGGCAATTTTGGCCATCACGTCGGTGTCGCGGTGCAGCACGCCGGGCCAGTTCATCATCTCGGCCAGGTAGCCGATTTTGGGGTTTTCAAACAGCCTGGCGATGTCGGCAACCGTGATTTCGGCCCCGGCCGTTTCAAAGGGCGTGGCCGGCACGCAGCTGGGGGCCCCGAAGCAGAACTTGAACGGCGAATGACTGGCGTTTTCCAGCATAAATTCCACGCCGGCCACGCCCAGCACATTGCCGATTTCGTGCGGGTCGCTCACCGTGGCCACCGTGCCGTGCGTCACGGCCAGGCGGGCAAACTCGGTGGGCACCAGCAGCGAGCTTTCGACGTGCACGTGGGCATCCACGAAGCCGGGCAGGGCGTAGGGCAGGGCCGCATCGGGAGCAGTGGCCCCGGTGGGCACGATACGGGCAATGCGGCCGGCCTCGACGTGGATAGTGGCCGGCTGAATGGAACGGGCAAAGACGTCGACGACGTTGGCGGTGAGCGTGAAAGAAGCAGTCATGCGGTTGAGGAAAAAGCAAAAGCCGGTAAGCGGGGCCGCAAAGAACCTTAACTTTGAGTAAAATGACCTGGCTATGAGAAAATCTTTGTCGTGGCTACTCACGCTAGCGCTCCTGCTGACCCTGGGCGGCAGCCTGCTGAGTGGCTGTGCCCGCCGCACCGCACAGCAGAAAAAAACCGCGTGGTTCAAGCACCACAGCGGCGGAAAGTCGGTGCCGTGCCCCTGCGGGCATTAACCTGGAGCCATCGGCCACGCTTATGTAACAGCGGCAGGCACAACAACTAGCGCGTTGCCCGTCGCATTCCACTTTCACCCCCGTTTAATGTCCGACACCACTCCCACGCCCCTCGATTCCATCAACATCGCTGCCGAGCAAGTACGGGAGCAACTCAAATTAAGGGCATTCGATGCTGAGGGCGTGGCGCACCTGGCCAACTTCATTCAGGCGCAGCGGGGCGTGTTGGCGGCCGCCGAGCGGCCGGGCGTGGTGATGGCACTGGGCTGCTACCTGGGGCAGTGCCTGGTGCAGGTGTACCGGGGCGAATGGGGCACCGGGCGCGACAACACGACGGGCGTGGGGCTGGCCGGCCGATTTTTTTTTAACCCCTTTCATTTGGTCGATGCGCAACTGAATGAGGGAGAAAGCGCGTCGGTAGCCGCCTTTTTTGCCTCGGTGCCGGCCCGGTTGCAGACCCCGCCCGCCGCTCGTAAGGCTTGGATTTCGTAATCTTGCGGGGCCAATGGCCGCCCGCGTCGTTATGAAACAACTCGTTATCGCCATTGATGGTTACTCTTCCTGTGGCAAAAGCACCACGGCCAAGGCCGTAGCCGCCGCCCTGCACTACGCCTACGTAGACACCGGGGCCATGTACCGCGCCGTGACGCTGCACCTGCTCGAACACCAGATTCCGTTCGACGACCTGGGCCGGGTCGAAGCCGCCCTGCACGAGCTGACCATTAGTTTCCGCCGCAACCGCCGCACGGGCCGCAACGAGGTGTTTCTGGATGGCGTGAACCGCGAGGACGACATCCGCCAGATGGTCATTTCCAACTCCGTGAGCGAGGTGTCGGTCATTGCCATGGTGCGCCACGCCATGGTGGCCCAGCAGCAGCGCATGGGCCGCAAGCGCGGCGTCGTGATGGATGGCCGCGACATCGGCACCACCGTTTTCCCCGACGCTGAAGTGAAGGTATTCATGACCGCCGATGTGGTGGTGCGCGCCGAGCGCCGCCAGATGGAGTTGGCTCTGAATGGCGAAATGGTGGTTCTCGACGACATTATTGAAAACCTGCGCAAGCGCGACCACCTCGACTCGACCCGCGCCGAAAGCCCCCTGCGCCGCGCCGCCGATGCCGTGCTGCTTGATACCACCCATTTGGTGATTGACGAGCAGGTCGATTTCGTGCTGGAGCGCGTATCGGCCGCACTCTTCGCGCCACAAGGGTAAGGGATAATACCACGAGGAACGTCATGCTTCAACTGCGCTCAGCATGACGTTCCTTTTTTGCGAAGGGCGCTGCCGCCATGGGCCGTACCTTTGCCCCGGCGAACTCCTTGCCCCCGCAGTGGTGTTAGACTCACAGCATGAAGGTTACGATTGATAAAAATTCCGGCTACTGCTTCGGCGTAGAATTCGCTATTCAGATGGCTGAGGACGAGTTGGCTCAGGGCCAGCAGCTGTATTGCCTCGGCGACATTGTGCACAACCGTATGGAAGTGGAGCGCCTGCACCAGCAGGGCCTGCGCATTATTGACCGCGAGGAGCTGGCCCTGCTGCACGACTGCAAGGTGCTCATCCGGGCCCACGGCGAGCCGCCCGAAACCTACCAGCTGGCCCTGCAAAACAACCTGGAGCTCATTGACGCCAGCTGCCCGGTGGTGCTCAAGCTGCAAAACCGCGTGAAGCACGCCTTCGACCTGAGCCAGCGCCAGGACGGCCAGATTGTGATATACGGCCAGCCCGGCCACGCCGAAGTAGCTGGCCTCACGGGCCAGACCGGCAACCGCGCCATCATCGTGATGAGCGAGGCCGACCTCGACCAGATTGACTTTGCCCGGCCCGTCACGCTCTTCAGCCAGACCACCAAAAGCACGGCCGGCTTCTACAAGATGAAGGCCCTGATGGAGGCCCGGATTCAGGCTGCCGGCGGCACGCTTGATAGCTTCGATGCCAACGACAGCATTTGCCGGCAGGTGAGCAACCGCGAGCCGGCCCTGGCCCGCTTCGCGACTGAGCACGATGTAATACTGTTCGTGAGCGGCCGCAAAAGCTCCAACGGCAAGGCCCTGTTTTCGGTGGTGAATGGCGTGAATCCGCGCAGCTACTTCATCGAAAACGAGACCGAAGTAGACGAGGCCTGGCTGGCTGGCGCAACTTCGGTGGGCATTTGCGGGGCCACCAGCACCCCGCTGTGGCTGATGCAGCAGGTGGCTGAGCGGGTAGAAGGCGTGAGCGAGCTGGCGTAAGCGCCGCCGGCCGTAAATTTGGGAATTGCCTTTCCCACTACTGATGAACGCACATCTATTATTAGCCACTTTGGTGGCGCTGGCTGCTGCCGGCCAGGCCAACGCCCAGGAATCGGGCGCGGCGGCGGTTACTCCAGCTACTTCAGTGCCGGTAGCAGTTCCTGCTCCCATCGCCGTTGATGATTCGCTGACGGCGGCCATCGGCACGAGCTACCTGGATAACAGCATCAGGGGTTTCGGCAAGGCCGAGATTCTGGGGCCGGATGGCAAGACGCACGTTGTCTGGATTCCCATCAACCTGATGGGCTTCAGTAAGTACCTGCCCTTTCATCGGCACAAGGAGGACCTGGACCGGTTCGGCCGCGAGCCGTTCAGCATTGATGTGGATAAGGTGCAGTCCATCAAGCTCAATGGCCTGTATCAGGAACACATGATACTGAAAGGCAAGCGCAAGCACCTCATTGCCACGCGCGTGGTGAATGGTCCGGTGGAGCTGTTCAACTATACCGAAATGGTGCAGAGTGGGGCTGTGATGGTCCCAGTTGGTGGCGTGGCCGGCGCTATGGTGATGGGCGGCCTCGGCGTGGGTGCCTATCCCAACCGAAGCTGGTACCTGCGCCGGCAAGGCGGCGAACTACTTAAAGTGGAGAGGGTCGAGTTTATTGCCCAAATGACTGCCTACTTCCACGATGACCCCGAACTGGTGGCGGCCCTGCGCGCAAGAAAGGTGCATTACCGCGAAATGGTGAAAGTGGTGCAGGGGTACAATGAGTACGTGACCCGCCCGGCCGGAACCCGCTAGCCTACGCTACGGCTGCAATTCCCGCTCGTACCCCCGCCGGCTTTCCTCATCGAAGGCCACGAACACCACCGTCTGGGGAAACTCATGCGCCGCCAGCCATTGCTGTACCTCGCGTACGGCAATGGCGGCGGCTTCTTTTTTTGGGTAGCCATAGATGCCGGTGCTGATGCCGGGGAAGGCCACGCTGGCCAGCTGGTGCTCGGCGGCGAGGCGCAGGCTGTTGCGGTAGCAGCTGGCTAACAGCTCGGGCTCGCCCTTGTGGCCGCCGTTCCAGACCGGGCCCACGGTGTGGATGACGTGCGCGGCCGGAAGCCGCCCGCCGGTGGTGATAACGGCCTCGCCGGTTTGGCAGCCGCCTTGGCGGGCGCGAATTTTCTGGCAGTCGGCCAAAATATCGGGGCCGCCGGCGCGGTGAATAGCGCCATCCACGCCGCCCCCCCCGAGCAGGCTGGAATTGGCGGCGTTGACAATGGCCGAGACTTGCTGGCGGGTAATGTCGCCCTGCACCAGCTGGATGCGAGTAGAAAGGGTAGGGGCCATGGATTTTGGAAGCTGAGGTAATGCGCCAGGAAAATTCGCGATTAACTGCCTACGCTTCGGCAGCGGCATTTGATGCCTGGACCGGGTTTCCCGCCGCTTCGGCAACAGAAAGTGGCGGGCCGTTTAGTAAAACCGCTATATTTAATCAGTCATTTCAACCAGCCTTCTGCAACCTCAATCCCCAAGCGCATGGAAACCTCAAACCGCAACCCCGAACTGTGGCAGAAAGCCAAAGCCCGCACCAAATTCCAGGCGCACCTGGTGACGTACGTGCTGGTGAACTGCGGCCTCTGGGTGATTTGGTCCCTGACCGACCGGCACCACGACGGCGGCCTGCCCTGGCCCATCTGGTCGACCATATTCTGGGGCATTGGCGTGGTGATGAGCGGGCTGGGAGCCTACGGCGATTTTGGCCGGTCGCAGCGCACCCAGCGCGAATACGAGCGGCTGGTGCGCGAGCAGGCCCCGGACCCGCTGAACCGCTACCGGTAGGCGGGGTGCAACCTTCGGCGGCGGCCGGCAGTTTGTGCGGGTATGATGAACAACCTCTCGCACCTGCTGGCCCCGCTGCTGGCCGCGCCCCTGCTGATGGCCGCCGGCCCGGCTCCGGTGAAGAAGGAAACGCCGGCCGCCACGCCTGCCGCTACTACGGCCGAAGCCAACCTGGCCAAAATCAAGCTGCCCGCCGGGTTCCGCATCAGCTACTTTGCCCGGAACGTGCCCGGCGCGCGCGAGCTGGCCGTGGGCCCCGACGGCACCGTGTACGTGGGCACCAACGCCCAGGGTACCAAGGGCAAAGTCTATGCCCTGCCCGACAAAAACCGCGACGGCAAGGCCGACGCCGTGCTCACCATTGCCACGGGTATGAACGCGCCCAACGGCGTAGCCGTGCGCCAGGGCAGCCTCTACGTGGCCGAAATTAACCGTATTACCCGCCTCGACAACATCGCGGCCAACCTGAAAACCCCGCCCAGGCCGGTGGTGGTCTACGATAAGCTGCCCGACAACGCCTGGCATGGCTACCGCTACATCGCCTTCGGCCCCGATGGCCTGCTCTACGTGCCGGTGGGTGCCCCCTGCAATTCCTGTGAGCCCGAACAGCCCATTTTCGGTACTATCAACCGGATGAAGGCGGACGGTACGGGCTTCCAGAACATTGCTACGGGGGTGCGCAATACGGTGGGTTTCGACTGGCACCCGAAAACCAAAGAGCTGTGGTTTACCGACAACGGCCGCGACATGCTGGGCGACAACCTACCCGCCGATGAGCTGAACCGCCTGGCCAAGCCCGGCCAGCACTTCGGCTTTCCGTATTTCTTCGCCGGCGATGTGGCCGACCCCGAGTTGAGCGCCGGCAAAACCGCCGACATGTACACCAGGCCCGCCCAAAAGCTGGGCGCCCACGTAGCCGCGCTGGGCATGAAGTTTTACACCGGCAGCAAATTCCCGGCCCAGTACCGCAGCCAGATTTTCATCCCCGAGCACGGCTCCTGGAACCGCAGCAAAAAGAGCGGCTATAAGATTTCAATGGTGAAGCTGGATGCCGCCGGCAAAGCCGCCACCGGCTATCAAACCTTCGCCGAAGGCTGGCTGCAGGGCCAGGAAAGCTGGGGCCGCCCGGTGTGTCTGCTGGTGCTGGCCGATGGCTCCATGCTGGTGAGCGACGACCAGGGCGGGGCGGTGTTCCGGATTTCTTACGGCCGGTAGGGGAAATTTTTGAGCTAAATAGCGAGAAAGCAGACCGTCATGCTGAGCGCAGCCGAAGCATCTCGCGTGCAGAAGTAAACCCAATAGTCAGGATTACTATCACACGCGAGATGCTTCGGCTGCGCTCAGTATGACGTTCTTAATTTGATGCCTACCTCCTTCCCTTCTATATTCACCCTATGAAACGCCCCCTCAAGCGCCTGCTGGGCCGCCGCGAACTGGTCGACTTCCCCGCCTTTGCACTGGGCGGGGTCGAAGCCAAAGTCGACACGGGGGCCTACACCAGCGCCATCCACTGCACCGATATTCACGTTGAAGCGGCGGGCCGGCCCCGGCCCGTGCTCACGGTGCGCCTGCTCGACCCCGGCCACGCCGACGCGGATGGCCGGCCGCTGACATTCACCGAGTTTGCCCTGCGCGACATCCGCTCGTCGAACGGCGAAGTGCAGGAGCGGTACGTCATTCGGGCGGTGGTGCGGCTTTACGGGGAAGATTTTGAGGCCGACTTTTCACTATCCGACCGCTCCGATATGAAATACCCGGTGTTGCTGGGCCGCAGCCTGTTGCGGCAGGGCCGCTTCGTGGTCGACGTGGCCAAACGCAACCTTTCCTACAAGTCGCTGGCCCCGGCAGCCGCCCGCCGCGCCCGGCCCTGATTAGTTTTGTAGGGCGATGAGCTGCTAAACCAGCTGGTCGGTGACCGAAGAATGATGCATTAATAGACCGTTTTTTCGTCTCCGGCAGCTCGCCAACGTACTACCCCTCCGCGCTTCCTCCTTTCACCACCCACCAATTCACCACCCAGATGAAACTGGCAATTCTCTCGCGTGAGCCGAAATCCTACTCCACCCAACGGCTGGTGGCGGCGGCCGAGCTCCAAGGGCACGAAGCCGTGGTCATCGACCATTTGCAGTGCAATCTGGTGCTGGAAAAGGGGCACCCGGGCATCATCTACCGGGGCGAGCCGCTGGTCGGGTTTGATGCCATTATTCCGCGCATCGGGGCCTCGGTCACGTTCTACGGCACGGCCGTGGTGCGGCAGTTCGAGATGATGAAAGTGCGCACTGCCGTGGACAGCCAGGCCATTGTGCGCTCGCGCGACAAGCTGCGCTCGATGCAGATTCTGAGCCGCGCCGGCGTGGGCATGCCCAAAACCGCCTTCACCAACAACTCCGCCGACGTGCCCGCCATGATTAGTCAGGTGGGCGGCGCGCCGGTCATCATCAAGCTGCTGGAAGGCACGCAGGGCCTGGGCGTGGTGCTGGCCGAGTCGGTGAAAGCCGCGCAATCGGTGATTGAGGCCTTTCACAACCTCAAGGCGCGCATCATCGTGCAGGAGTTCATCGCCGAAAGCAAGGGGGCCGACCTGCGCGCCTTCGTGGTGGATGGCGAAGTGGTAGGGGCCATGAAGCGCCAGGGCAAGGAGGGCGAGTTCCGCTCGAACCTGCACCGCGGCGGCGTGGGCACGCTCGTCAAGCTCACCCGCGCCGAAAAGGCCGCCGCCCTGCTGGCCACCAAAGCCCTGGGCCTGGGCATTGCCGGCGTCGACATGCTGCAAAGCAAGCGCGGCCCGCTGGTGCTCGAAGTAAACTCGTCGCCCGGCCTGGAGGGCATCGAAAAAGCCACTCAGCAGGACATCGCCGGCCGTATCATCGAATACACGACCAACCTGGCTGCTCGCCGGAAGCCCAAGCCTAAAACCAAAAAAGAGACCGAACGAGCCGTGGATGCCCAGTCGGACGTGCCCACCGGCAAGTAGCACGGATAACTCCCCTCCTTGGATAAGGAGGGGATGTTCGAGCCAACGGCTCGGACGGGGGTGGTTGGATTCGTTGAACGATACCCGAACGATGGTTACTGCGCCGTTTGCTAAGTCGTCCGGGTGTAGTTCAACGCCCACAACCACCCCCGTTTCAGCTTCGCTGAAACATCCCCTCCTTGGTAAGGAGGGGAGTTTATCGTTCTTCCTCATTTACCATGCCTTACACCGCCGCCCCGTTCCACCTCAACGGCCTCACCATTCAGCCGGGCGAGCGGGTGCTCACGCGGCTCGTGATTTCGAAGCTGCCCTCGGGCACCGTGATTGACGTGCCGGTGCACGTGCTGCGCGCCACCGAGCCCGGCCCCACGCTGCTGCTGATGGGCGGCATGCACGGCGACGAGGTGAACGGCATCGAAACCATTCGGCGGCTGGTGCGGCGCGACATGCTGACGCCGCTGCGGGGCAGCATCATCGCCATTCCCATTCTCAACATCTATGGGTTTCTGAATTTCAGCCGCGACGTACCCGACGGTAAGGACGTGAACCGCTCGTTTCCGGGGTTTCCGCGCGGGTCGTTGGCCGGGCGGGTGGCCCACCGATTTATGCGCGAAATCATGCCCCTGATTGACTACGGCATTGATTTTCATACCGGCGGGGCGCAGCGGGCCAACTTCCCGCAGGTGCGCTGCCTGCTGGGCGTCGACCCGGAGGTAGACGCGATGGCGGCGGCTTTCGCGGCTCCGTTTACGCTGCACGCGGGGCTGCGGCCCGGCTCCTTGCGCGAGGCGGCGCAGGAGCTGGGCAAGCGCATTATTGTGTATGAAACTGGCGAAAGCCTGCGACTGGACGAGCCCGGTATTGAGGAGGCGCTGGCGGGCACGCTGCGGGTGATGCACCACCTGGGCATTGGGCCGGCTGCGCCGCCGCCGGCCCGGCCGGGCATCATTTGTCGGCGGCATACCTGGCTGCGGGCGCGGTTTGCGGGGCTGTTTCGGGCCCACGTCGAGAACGGTCAGTTTATCGAAAAGGGCCAGATTTATGGCTCCGTGGCCGACCCGTACGGGCAGCAGGCCGTGCGGCTGGAGTCGCCGGTGAGCGGCTACGTTATCGGCCTGAACTACATGCCCGTGGTGAACCAGGGCGATGCGCTGCTGCACATTGCCGTGCCGGAATAGGTTTTTTGTGCTTAATGGGGAATGAAGAATGAGCGACGCACGCTGGCCGCAGTTTAGCGCGCCGCACGTAACTGCGCGCCATTACGTAAGGTGAGTCTCTGACTCACGGGGGCGCAGCCACCATTTACGCCTGCTTCGTTCCCGCTTAATGGGTGGAAATTGCCGCTTTGTGGTAGCGAGTTACAAACTTGCGTTATGGAGTAGCCTGCAGTCATGCGCTGCGCGCTAAACTTCGGCCAGCTTGGTTCTGGCCTCCGAATGCAGGGCAAAAGCATCAAATGCGTAGTTAGCAAATTTTTATTGGTAAAATGTTGATTAAATGTAGGTTGAACTGAATTTTGGTAAAAGTCAGGCCGACGCACCGACACAAATAATATTCGGGCAAAAGCGCCTTCAGATACTGGAGTCGATGCTTCGGCTTTTTGACTCAACAGTCAAAAAAGCTAACTGTGCATTTGGTGCTTTTGCCCTGCCTCCGAATGGGCAGCACCGCGCTAGCTGGGGCCGGCGGTTTACTTTTACGAATTATTCACTTGCTGTTTCCATGAAAAACCCTCTTCAGTTAACCATTAACATTGTGTTGGCGCTGGCCGTGGCCGGGCTGTATTTCCTGCATTTCAACCACAAAGTGGCCGCCCCGGCCATTGCCACCGACAAATCCGTGGCCGTGCTGGCCTCGCCGGACCTGAACACGGCCACCGACACGGCCGCCATGGCCGTTGCCGAAACCGAAACCACCGAGCCCGCCACCACGACTACTGTTGCCGCCCCCGCCACCAGCGGCAGCTTCGATGGCAAGATTGCCTACGTGGAATCGGGCAAGATGCTCGACGGCTACCAGGGCATGAAAGACGCCCGCAAAGCCTTCGAGAGCAAAGCCCGCGGCTGGGAGAAGCAGAACCAGAACATGCTGGCCAGCTTCAAAGCGGCCGTGGAGGCCTACCAGAAGCAGGCCCCAACCCTGACCGACCAGCAGCGCGCCGCCACCGAGCAGAAGCTCCAGGCCCAACAACAGGAGGTGGCTCAGCGGCAGCAGCAGCTCCAGGGCCAGGCCCAGGAGGAGGAGGCTAAGCTGACCCAGAGCGTGCTCAGCAGCGTGAACAAGAAGGTGGAGGCCTACGGCAAAGCCCGCGGCTACAAGCTGATTCTGATTGCCGCCCCCAGCGGCACCATCGCCTACGGCGAGAAGAATCTGGACATCACCACGCCCGTGCTGGCTTACCTGAATGCGGAGTACCGCAGGAAGTAAATCCTGCCTGGTTTATGTGATAGACGGTCACAGTAGAGCGTCAAAGCAGAGCGTCAAAGCAGAACGTCATGCTGAGCGAAGTCGAAGCAGCTCTACCGCGCCGCCTGTCATGCTGAGCAGAGCGAAGCATCCTATCACCGCTGAACAATTCGTCCAAGCGTGAGAAGGTCCTTCGCTGCGCTCAGGATGACAGGTGGCGCGGTAGAGCTGCTTCGACTTCGCTCAGCATGACGTTCTTTTTTTTCGTTCTCATACAACCTTGAGCCCCCAAATTGCCTCTCCAATAAAAACTGCCCTTCTGCCGTTGGGGGCATATCCTTTCCACACCTTTTTATACTGCATGAAAACACTTTTCCGCACGGCCGCGCTTAGCAGCGTGGTGCTGCTGAGTGCCGCTACCGCCCAGGCACAACAAACTAACCGGTTCACCATCAGCGGGTACGTGCGCGATGGGGCCACCGGCGAAAGCCTGCCCGGCGTGGCCGTGGTGCATCCGGCCAGCGGCCAGGGCACCACCACCAATACCTACGGCTTCTACTCGCTCACGCTGGCCCCGAGCACCGATTCGGTGAAAATCCTGGTGTCGGCGCTGGGCTATGAGCGTCAGCGACTGGCCCAGCCGGCCGGCCGCAGCTTCACCCGCGATTTCCGCCTGAAAGCTTCCTCGGCTGAGCTGGCGGGCGTGGAAGTGGTGGGCAGCCGGGAGGAGAAAATTACCGAAAGCACGCGCATGGGCACCATCAACGTGCCGGTGGCCCAGATTAAATTGCTACCCGCGCTCTTTGGCGAAACCGACGTGCTGAAGGTGCTCCAACTGCTGCCCGGCGTGCAGGGCGGGGGCGAGGGCAGCAGCGGCCTGTACGTGCGCGGCGGCTCGCCCGACCAGAACCTGATTCTGCTCGATGGCACGCCGGTGTACAACGCCTCGCACCTGTTCGGCTTTTTCTCGGTGTTCAATGCCGATGCCATCAAGAACGTGGAGCTGATTAAGGGGGGATTTCCGGCGCGGTACGGCGGGCGGCTGTCGTCGGTGGTCGATATCAGCATGAAGGAAGGCAACATGCAGAAGCTGCACGGCGAGGGCGCCATCGGCATTATTGCCTCGCGGCTGACGCTGGAGGGCCCGATTAAGAAGGATACGGCCTCGTTCATCTTTTCGGCCCGCCGCACCTACATCGATATTCTGGCCCGGCCGCTCATCAAGGCCAATGCCGATGGGCTGGTGGCCGGCTACTATTTCTACGACCTCAACGGCAAGCTGAATTGGAAAGTAGGGGCCCGCGACCGCCTCTACCTGAGCGGCTACAACGGCTATGACGAGTTTTACGCCAACGACGAAACCACGAAAGGCGACGAATACTTCAAGCAGAAAAGCTCCCTGGGCTGGGGCAACCGCACGGCCGCCCTGCGCTGGAACCACATCGTGAACGACCGGCTGTTCATGAACACCCACTTCACCTACACGCGCTACCAGTTCGACGTGGGTATTGCGCAGGACGACCGGTTCCGGGAAAACGGCCAGCTGCGCAACGAGAAGTTTTCGCTGAACTACCTGTCCAATATTCAGGATTTGAGCGTGAAGTCGGACTTCGACTACGTGCCCAACCCCAACCACTACATCCGCTTCGGCGGGCAGTACATCCGGCACCTGTTTCGGCCCGGCGCGCTGCAAACCGATGGCAGCTCCGACCCCACGCAGAACCGGGCCACCGGCCGCCGCATCGCGGCCGACGAAGCCAGCGTGTACGCCGAAGACGACATGAAGGTAACCGACCGCCTGAAGGTGAACGTGGGCCTGCGCGTGAACAACTTTCTGGTCGACAAGAAGCTGTACCCGAGTATCGAGCCGCGCCTGGCCGCCCGCTTCCTGCTCACCGAAGAATGGGCCCTGAAAGCCGCCTACGCCCGCACCACGCAGTACGTGCACCTGCTCACCAACAGCGGTATTGGCCTGCCCACCGACCTGTGGGTGCCCGCCACGGCCAAAATCAAGCCCCAGACGGCGCAGCAGTTCAGCCTGGGCGCGGCCCGCAACCTGCGCTTCCACGACGAGGATTTTGAGCTGAGCGTGGAAACCTACTACAAGCCCATGAACAACCTGATTGAGTTCAAGGAAGGGGCCGATTTCGTGGGGACTTCCGACGATGGCTACGAGAACAAAATCACCAGCGGGCAGGGCTGGGCCTACGGGGCCGAGCTGTTTTTGCAGAAGAAAACCGGCAAAACCACCGGCTGGATTGGCTACACGCTCTCGTGGAGCAACCGCCGCTTTGCCGAGCTGAACCAAGGCCTGCTCTATCCCTACAAGTACGACCGCCGGCACGATTTCAAGCTGGTGGTTATTCACGAGTTCAGCCCGAAGCTCACGCTTTCGGGCACGTTCGTGTATGGCACCGGGCAGGCCGTGACGCTCTCGCAGGGCCGCTACGCGCTGGGACCCTACGACACGTTTGAGGACTACGGCACCCGCAACAGCTACCGCATGGCCGCCTACCACCGCATGGACCTCGACCTGAGCCACACCAAGAAGAAGCGCTGGGGCGAAGTCGTGAACAGCTTCAGCGTCTACAACGCCTACAACCGCCGGAACCCATATTTCATCTATCTGGGCCGCGCGGCGGGCAGCAACGACCTGAGTTACCAGCAGGTGTCGCTGTTTCCCATCCTGCCATCGTTCAGCAAAACGTTCCGGTTTTAAAAGCACTTGTACCGCGAAATTTCATTTCGCCCCCGCGCCATTTGCCTGAAAGCACTTGTACCGCGAAATTTCATTTCGCCCCCGCGCCATTTGCCTGAAAGCACTTGTACCGCGAAATTTCATTTCGCCCCCGTGCCATTTGCCTCTCGTTCGGGTGTCGGGCGGGGGCGAAATGGAATTTCGCGGTACAAGTGCTGGCGGCCCTCCTCCTTGTCTCTCTAATACCATGAAAACCCATTTTCTCCCCCTCGCCGTACTCCTCGCGGCTCTGGCCCTGGTCGGCTGCGAAACCACCGTGAACCTGCCCGAGCCGCCGCACACGCCCCGCGTGGCGCTGCGCTACACGCTCACCACCAACCCGCAGGACTCCTCGTTTCAGGAGCTCTACGTCCAGCGGCAGCTCTACATCAGCAACAGCCAGCGCGTGTTCGATACCCGTGAGCTATTGGGCCGCCCCGATGCCACCGTGGAGCTGCGCGATGCCGCCGGCGCCGTGGTGGAGCGCTACCGGCCCACGCTCATCAACAACAGCGGCTTCACGACGCTGCCCGGCTTCTACCGGCCGGTGCTGGGCTTCCGGCCCCAGGTGGGCCAGCGCTACACGTTGCGCGCCAGCCTGCCCGGCCTCGAAACCGCCGAAAGCACCCTCACCATGCCCACGCCGGCCGCGGTGGTGAGCGGCAGCTACGTCGACCGCACCGCAGCAGTCCCCAATTCCAATGTATTTAAGGGCCGCCTGAACCTGGTGATTCAGGATGACCCGAACGCGGCCAACTACTACCTGGCCTTCGCCCGCGTGCTCGACCAGCAGGGCCAACCCGGGCCATGGTCGTCGGTGGATGTGGACTACGACAGCCAGAGCAGCAGCGTGAGCATCGGGCAGTTCCAGCTGTCGAGCCCGCAGCAGCAGTACAGCATCTACCCCTTCGCCGATACCGACTTGAACGGCCAGCGCATCTCCCTCAGCACCGATGTGCGCTTCTACCGCAACTGTTTCCAGGGCCCTTGCCCGCTGCCCGGCTACCTCGAAGTACACGTGAGCAGCATCACGCCCGAAGCCTACAATTTCTACCTCTCGCGCCGCCGCTACTACGACAGCGACGGCAACCCCTTTGCCGAGCCCGCTCCGCTGGCCTCCAACGTGCGCTCCGGCTACGGCCTGTTTGGCGGGGCCACCGATGTCACCTACCGCATCCGGATTTTCTAGCTGCCCGCTTAAACCCGGCCCAGGGTTTGGCGTCTTAGCAGGGTAGTTGTCCTCCACCATCAATTAACCAAAACGCTCCGGCGCGAATGCTTATGCGGACTAAATCACTGTTTCTGACCCTGGGCCTGTTGTTTATTCTGATGGGTACCCAGGCGGCTTCAGCCCAGGTTTCGGTGCGTATCGGTGGTGGTCGGCACTATGCCCCACGCCTCGTGTACTACGCTCCGCGCCCCGTGTACTACGCTCCGCGCCCCGTGTACTACGCGCCCCGGCCCAGCTACGGCTACCGTGGTCATGGCCGCCGCTGGTAGACTTCCAATAACCGGAATCAAAAGCCTCGCCGTTCACCGGCTTGTCCTTAACCAAATTTGGGGTCTTGGCCCGGTCTGACCGCCCTAGGTGTATGGTCCCGGAGTATGGTGGGTCGGTTCTCGAATAAAGCTACTAGGATTTTTCCGCCATTCCGCACAAACAAATTCGTAGGGTGTCAATCCCTTGAGCCGTTTGAGGCGTTTGGCAAA
>NZ_BAABDI010000022.1:0-81096 GCF_039539545.1 Hymenobacter antarcticus
GACCCCGGCCCAGGCCACGGCCGCCGTGCGCGACCACTGGGCCATTGAAAACAAGCTCCACTGGCACCTGGACGTGACGCTGGGCGAAGACGCCCACCGCTTGCGCCAGGCCCAGGCCGTGGAAAACTTGGCCCTCGTGCGCAAAATGGCGCTTAACCTGCTGCAACAGGACCCCACACGGGTCAGCATCAAGAAAAAACGAAAGCGGCTCGGATGGAACGATGCCTATTTGGAAGAGCTGCTGACCCAGATTTGCCACCAACTCGCATAGTGCGGTTAGTCTGTTTCCTGCCTGGGCTGGCCGCCAGGGTCTGTACAAGCGCGCTTATCAGGGCGTAGTGAGCTACGTATAAACTGGCACCCGTTTCGCCGCTCCTACCCGATTGCCTTCTGCACCCAGGGCTTCAGGCCCGGCACCCGGGCCAGGCGCACGCCGGCATTCACCAGCCACGGCTTGTTGCTGAGGAAGCGCATGAGGCGGTAGCTTTTAGCCAGCTTCCGGCTGATTTTCTGGGCCACCTGCGCGTCGTACTGCCGCATGAAGTCGGCGCTGAAGTCCTGCTTCTCAAAACAGGCCACGGCCTGGGCAGCGGCCAAAATTCCGCTCTGCATGGCGGTGTCGATGCCGTGGCCCTGGATGGGGTCGATGAGCGAAGCGGCATCGCCGCAGAGCAGGAACCGACTGCCGCTCATGGGCACCGTGCGCCCGCCGCCCAGTGGCAAGCCAAAGCCCTGAATGCGGCCGTACTGCTGCGCCCCATCGAAGCGGCCGGCCAGGGCGGGATGCCTGGCCAGCAGTTCGGGCAGCACTTGCTTTAAGTCGACTTTGTGCCGGGCTACGGTTTCGGAAAGCATGCCCAGACCCACATTGTACCGGCCCTGACCGACGGGGAAAATCCAGAGGTAGCCTTGCAGGTAGTCTTTGGTGAAAAAGTATTCGGTGAGGCCGGCTTCGGCTCCTTTGATGTTGCTGAAATAGGCCCGCACGCCGGCGCAGTGGTGGGCGCGGTCGAGCGGGGCGGGCAGCAGCTGGCGGCGCACTACGGAGTTGGCCCCGTCGCAGCCGATGACCAGCTGGCAGGTTATTTCCGCGCCTTCGGTGGTGGTCAGGCGCACATGGTCGGCTTCGACGCACAGGGTTTTCAGGCCCGTATTTTCCAGGATTTCCGTGGCCGAATTAGCACGCACCAGTTCCAATAAAGCCGCGTCGAACGTCTCGCGGGGGCTGTTGAAGCTGGGCAGCTTCCAGCGCATCCAGAGGCTGTCGCCGTTGGGAGCCACGAGGCGCGACTGCTGCACGGCATCGAGCGGCTGGAGCTGCCAGAGGCCGTCAGCGAACGCGGGGTCGAGCTGACGCAGGGCCTTGAGGGCGTGGCCGGGAATGGCATCGCCGCACACTTTGTCGCGGGGGAACCGGGCTTTGTCCAGCAGCGCCACGCGCAGGCCGCTCTGGCGCAGGGCCAGGGCGCAGGCCGTGCCGGCCGGGCCCGCGCCGATGATGGCAACGTCGTAAGTAGTAGCGGGAGAAAGCACGGGCCAAAGGTAGCGGGCGGCGCGGCCCGCGAAAAGGCCGCGTTCGGGTAACCACGGTGAGGCTTTTCTGCGTAACCCCACAATCTTATGCCCTCAAAGTTGACTGATACCCCTACCTCCCTGATTCCGGCCGACGACGCGGCCCGCCTCCACGCCCTCGAAGGCTACCAGCTGCTGGATGCGCGCAGCGAGAAAGTGCTCGACGATGTAGTAGCCGCCACCGCCCGCCTGTTTGGCGTATCCAACGCCATGCTTTCCATCGTGGAGAAAGACGAGGTGCTGGTGAAAGCCCCCTACAACCTGCCAGTGACCATCGAGCGCATTCCACGCGCGCAAAGCTTGTGCTCGGCCACCATTTTACAGGATGAGACGGCCGTATTCGAGGACCTGAACCAGGCCAGCGCCCCCGACGTCGACGTTTCTCTAGTGCAACAGTTGGGCCTGAGCTTCTACGCCGGCCACAACCTGCGCACCCCCGATGGCTACAATATTGGAACGCTGTGCCTTTACGACGGCCCGCCCCGGCAGTTTTCCGAGCCCGAACAAGCGTTGCTCGCCACGCTGGCCGGCCTGGTGATGCGCCTGCTGGAGCTGCGCCGCACCCTGGGAGCCCACGCCGAAAGCACCGCCGTGCTCTGGGAGCCCGTGTACCGGGCCGTGGGCGGGCAGCTCGCCCGTCTCACGGCGCTGGCAGAACGGACTACGCCCCCCGGCGGCCCCGTGCAGCTCACGGCCGCCGAAGCCCGGGAAGCAGCGGGCATCGTGGGCATCATCGACCAGATTGTGGCAGCCACCTTGAAGCGGGTGTAGGCCATGAGCGCGGAGGCACCGTACTTTTACGGTCTTTCCGTGTTTGTAGCATTATGGTTGAAAATAGCAAGGTGAAAACACTGGCGCTGCTGGGTGCCACGGGCTCCATTGGCACGCAGGCGCTGGAAGTGGTGCGGCAGCAGCCGGGCCGGTTCCGGGTGGCGGTGCTGAGCGCGCAGCGGCAGTGGGAGCTACTGGCCCAGCAGGCCCGCGAGTTCCGGCCGGCCGTGGTGGTTATCGGCGACGACAGCTTTTATCAGCCCCTGAAAGCCGCCCTGGCCGACCAGCCCGAAACCGAAGTCCTGGCCGGTACGGCTGCCCTGGCCGAAGTGGTAACGCGGCCCGAAATCGACATCGTGCTCACGGCCCTCATGGGCTACGCCGGGCTGCTGCCCACGGTGGCCGCCATCCGGGCCGGCAAAGACATTGCCCTGGCTAACAAGGAAACCCTGGTGGTGGCCGGCGAGCTGATTACGAGCCTGATAAAGAAGCACAACGTGCGCCTGCTGCCCGTCGATTCGGAGCATTCGGCCATCTTCCAGTGCCTGGTGGGCGAGGAGCAGAACCCCATCGAGAAAATCATCCTCACGGCCTCGGGCGGGCCTTTTCGGGGCCGCTCGGCCCAGCAGATGGAGGCCGTGACCAAAGCCCAGGCCCTGAAGCACCCGAACTGGGACATGGGCGCGAAAATCACCATCGACTCGGCCTCGCTCATGAACAAGGGCCTGGAGGTGATTGAAGCCAAATGGCTTTTCGGGCTGACGAACGAGCAGATTGAGGTGGTGGTGCACCCCCAGAGCATCGTGCATTCGCTGGTGCAGTTTGAGGACGGCTCACTGAAAGCCCAGCTGGGCCTGCCCGACATGAAACTGCCCATTCAGTACGCCCTGGGCTACCCGCAACGGCTAGCCAACACCTTTCCGCGCTTCTCGTTTCTCGATTACCCCACGCTCACCTTCGAAGCGCCCGACCGCGTGGCCTTCCCCAACCTGGAGCTGGCCTTTGGGGCCATGCGCCGGGGTGGCAACGCGCCGTGCGTGCTCAACGCGGCCAACGAAGTGGCCGTGGCCGCATTTTTGCGCGACCAAGTGGGCTTCCGGCAGATGTCGGACGTGGTATCGGAGTGCCTGGCGCGGGTATCGTACCTTGCGGAGCCGTTATTGGCCGACTTAGTGGCCACCGATGCCGAAACACGCCGGGTAGCTGCGGAATTAATTAAAAATTAAAAATTACGAATTAAAAATGGCGGCTTCAGTGCTCAATGCAGCCTTTATCACCTCCTTTAAATCCGTAACTACTAATTTTTAATTCCTAATTTTTAATTTTTAATTCATACTCTTCCCTTGGAAATTCTCACCATGATTGGCCAGCTGGTGCTGGCCCTTTCTATCCTCGTTGGCTTGCACGAATTCGGCCATTTTGCCTTCGCCAAGCTTTTTAAAATCCGGGTCGATAAGTTCTACATCTTCTTCGACTTCCTGTTTCCCATGCCCAGCGTGATGAATTTCGCGCTGTTCAAGAAAAAAGTGGGCGAGACGGAATACGGCATCGGCTGGTTCCCGCTGGGCGGCTACGTGCAGATTCACGGCATGATTGACGAGACCCAGGACGCCTCGGCCCTGGCCGGCCCGCCGAAGCCCGACGAGTTTCGAGGCAAGCCGGCCTGGCAGCGCCTGCTGGTGATGCTCGGCGGCATTATTATGAACGTCATCACGGGCATCATCATTTTCTCGGCCCTCACTTTCAAGTTTGGCGAAAGCTACCTGCCGGCCTCGGAGGCCCGCTATGGCGTGCTGCCCAACGGCCTGGGCCGGGAAATCGGCTTCCGGACCGGCGACAAAATCGTGAAGATTAACGGCCGGCCTTTCCAGGAATTCGACGACGTGCGCCGCCCCGAGGTTATCCTCGGCAACAACAGCTTTTACACCGTAGAGCGCAATGGCCAGCTGCTGGACCTGAATGTTCCGAACAACATCATGGACAAGCTGGGCAAGCAGGGCGACAGCCTGTTTGTGCTACCCCGCGCCCCCTTTTCGGTGGGCCGTGTGATTGCGGGTGCCCCCGCGTCCAAAGCCGGCCTGCAGGTAGGCGACCGGGTTACGGCCGTGGGCAGCACGCCCATTACGTACTTTGACGAGCTGCAGAAGGCCCTGAAAATCAACGCTAACAAGGAAACACCGCTGGCAATTCTGCGCAATGGCCAGACCCTGACCATCCCGGTGAAGGTGGATGGCGAAGGCCATATCGGCTTCGAGCAGAAGCCCGACCTGAAGTTTAACACCCGCACTTTTGGAGCCGTGCAGTCTATTCCGCGCGGGGTAGATGCGGCCTTTGGCGTGATTGGGGCGCAGGCCCGGGCATTTGGCAAAATTTTCAAGGGCCAGGCCTCGTTCGGGGCCAGCATGGGCGGGCCGGTCGAAATCGCGCAGCAATACGGCGGCCAGTGGGATTGGGTGCGGTTCTGGACGCTCACCGGCTCGCTGAGCATGGTGCTGGCCTTCATGAACCTGCTGCCCATCCCAGCCCTCGACGGCGGCCACGTCGTTTTCCTGCTCTACGAGATGATTCTGCGCCGCAAGCCGTCGGATGCCTTTCTGGAAGGAGCCCAGCGCGTGGGCACGTTCCTGATTCTGGCCCTGATGGCTTACGTATTGGTCTTCAAGCAGGTAATGAAGCTGTTTAACTAGACTGAAACTGAACGACAAGAAAGAACGTCATGCTGAGCGAAGCCGAAGCATTTCTACCGCTACACTAAAATCAATTAGTTACGCGGTGGAGATGCTTCAGATTCGCTCAGCATGACGTTCTTTTTATCGTTTATTTATCCGAATTCCATATCCCACATTATGCGCCTGCTTATTGCCTTAGCTGCTGTGCTGCTGCTGTTTCCGCTGGCCGGGGCGGGGCCGGCGCTGCACGCCTACCACTCCACCATCACGGAGATGCGCTACAACGCCGCCAAAAAGCAGCTCGAAATCGCCGTAAAGGTATTCACCGACGACTTTGAGAAAGCCCTCTCGCAAGGCCAGCCCACTCATGTAAACCTGACCGATGCGGGGCCGCGCCCGCTGGTGCTGGCCACGGCCTACATGCAGCGCACCTTGCAGGTGAGCACGCCGGCCGGGGCCCCGCTCGCGCTGCAAGTATTAGGCATGCAGGCGGAGAACGACGGCTATTGGTTTTACTGCAAAGTGACGTTGCCCGGCCCGATGAGCGCCGTGAAGCTGCGCCAGGCCATGCTCCTGGAAGCCTTCGGCGACCAGATGAACATTGTAAACATCGAGGCGAATGGCCAGAAGCAGAGTGCCCTATTCCGCGCCGGCCACGAGCAGGAAGTGCTAAAGTGGTGAAGTAGCGCGGCCAGAACGTGTACCCCGAATTTCCAATCCGGCGCGTGCGCGCCGCCAAAATCAGTCGTTCCGTAGCCCAGACGCGCCGAATTGGAAATTCGGGGTACACGTTCTCCTGCTACGCCTCAACGGCCCGGCGCAGGAACTGGCAGAGCGGCACCATGGCGGCAAATACCTCCAGCACGTAGGCCCGGAAATCGGAATTAGCCAGTACGTCGGCATCGGCCAGGTGGCGCACGGCCACGAAACTCTTGTGCCGGAGCAGCTCGATTTCGGGGTGGTCGGCGGAATAGGCGGCGGGGGATTTTTTGAGCTTGTCGCCGCCCAGGGTGCCGAAGTAGCGCTGAAAATCGGGCGCGGCCAGAATAGCCTTCAGCTCGTCGGCATTGTAGTCGATTTCCTGCCGGATGGCCGCCAGTTGGGTTTTATCGGGCATGTAGAGGCCGCCCGCAATCATGGTCTGGCCACTGGGCCCGAGCTGCAGGTAGTAGCCGGGCGAGTCAACGTCTTTGCTGGGGCCGGCGGTGAAGTAGGCCGAGAAATGCGTCTTGTACGGGTCTTTGTTCTTGCTGAAGCGCACGTCGCGGTAGATGCGGAAGAGGCTTTTACGGCCCTCGGCGCTGGCCAGGGCCGGGTCGAGCTGAGCCAGTCCGCAGGCCCAGAATTCCGCATCTTCTTCAAAAGGAGCCCGCAGCTGGTCGTAAGTGGCTTTGCGCTCCTGGAACCAGGGCCGCTCGTTGTGTTTGGCCAAGCCGGTGAGGAAGGTGAACAGGGGTTTGAGCTGCATGGGGGCGGGAAAATGAGAACGGAAAACTCCCCTCCTTTTTTAAGGAGGGGATGTTCGAGCCAAAGGCTCGGACGGGGGTGGTTGCACTCGTTGAACGATGGGCGAACGAGGCCAATATCAGTCGTTCACCCATCATTCAACGAGTGCAACCACCCCCGTTTCAGCTTTGCTGAAACATCCCCTCCTTAAAAAAGGAGGGGAGTTTTTGTTCAATCCTCCTCCCCTTCTTCCTCCTCGTGCTCCACTTTGGCCTCGCGCACGGCGGCGCTGCGGCGCGGGGCCGGCATGCGGCTGTGCTCGCCCCGCACGGCCTGCCAGATATTCTCGTTGAAGGCCAAATCCGGCGCGGCGTCTTCGCGGCTCAAGTCGAATTTCAGGGAACGGCGGGCGGGGGCGTTGAAAGCGGTGTTGCGCACGTCCTGGGGTGTGGTGGCGGGGCGAACACTGTAAGGCGCGAAATTGGGCCGGGGCGTGAAACAGGCCCAGAGCGGCAGGGCGGCGGCATCGTACTGGCTCATGGGCGGCAGGCCGAGGATAAGCTCCAGCGTGCGCAGCATCCCCGACGTGGTGTAGGCGGTGTGCACCACGGCGTGACGGCGCACGTAGGGCCCGATGAGGTAGGCCGTGGAGCGGTGGGCGTCGATGTGGTCGGGGCCGTTCTGGGCGTCGTCTTCCACTATCATCACCACCGATTCTTTCCAGACCGGGCTTTGGGAAAGGTGCTCAATCAGGCGGCCGAGGGCCAGGTCGTTGTCGGCGGCGTAGGAGAGCGGGCTGAGCGCGCCCCGGCGGGCCCCCATGGTGTGGTCGTTGGGCAGGCGGATGATGCTGAAGGCCGGCACCTGCCTGGCGGCTACCAGGCGGTCGAAATCCTGCTCCCAGATTTTTTCGCGGTCTACGTCCTTCACCCCCATATCGAAGCCGGAATAGCCTTCGCAAAAGTGGCCCTCGATAGAAGGCACGGTGGCTTTGCCCTTGTACACGAACTCGCCGTAGCTGCGGTAGCTGCGGCCGGCGCGACGGCAGTAGTCCCACAGAAAACCGTCTTTGGGTTCGGCCACTTCGCCGCGGCGGCCTTCGAAATCGTATTCGCCGCCGCGGGCGCTGTAATAGCTGGGCCAGCTTTTCTCCACGAAATCAGTGGCGTAGGCGGCCGTGCTCCAGTTGTGGCCGTCGGCACTCACCTCGGCATCGACGTAAAAATTGTCGAGCAACACAAACTCCCGGGTGAGGGCGTGGTGGTTGGGCGTCACCTTTTCGGGAAAGAGACAGAGGCTGGCGTCGCCGTTGCCGGCTGGCACATCGCCCAACACCTGGTCGTAGGTGCGGTTTTCTTTGATGATGTAGAAAACGTGCTTGATGGGCGAGACCTGGCCCACGCGCTGGGGCACGGGGTTGCCGGCGGGCACGTCGGGCGCGGCTTCGCGGGCTTTGCTGAAGGGCGTGTTGGCGTACACCTGGGCCGAAAACGTGGCCAAAGCCGCCGCATCGGGCAGGGGCAGGCGCGAGAGCGAGCCCAGCAGCAGCCCGCCGATGTAGCCCGCGCCCTTTTCGCCTTCGTCGCGCACCGGGTTGGGGCCGTTGGGGTTGGGCTTCGAGGTGCTGCCTTTGCCGTTGACGATGAGCAGCTGGTTGCCGGCCACGCGCACCGCCGTGGGGTACCAGCCGGTGGGCACGAAGCCCAGCGGCCGGCTGGCGGCCGGCTCGCGCACGTCGAATACGGCCAGGCAGTTGTTATCCGCATTGGCGATGAAGAGCTGCGAATCGTCGGCGGTGAGGGCGAGGCCGTCGGGCGTGCTGCCGGCGGGCGAGGCCGGAAACAGGGCCGTGTTCAGCGTTTCCGTTACCTGGCCCCGGCGGGTATCAATGACTGAAACCGAGTTGCTGTTGGCATTGGCCACGAACAGGCGGCGGCCGTCGCGGGTCAGCACCAGGTCGTTGGGGTGGCTTTCGACGGCGATGCTCGGCAGCAATTGGCGCTGCTCAGTATCGTACACGGCCACCGCGTGGCTGCCCCAAAGGCTGATGTAGAGCCGGTTGCCGTCGGGACTAAGCAGCGCCCCGTAGGCCTCGGCGGGTAGCTTGAGGGTGCGCAGGATGCGGCGCGTTTTTAGGTCGAAGGTGTAGAGGGAATTGTCCTCCCGCGTCACGGCGTAAAGCTGCTGGCGACGGCCATCGACGGCGAGGCCGGCCACGCCGATTTTCTGCTTGGGCCATTTCTCACCGAGCACCAAGGCGCTGTCGGGGCGCAGCTTTTGGCCTTCGATGCGGAAGCAGTGGATGCGATTGTGCTGGCCCCCGGAGGCGTAGAGCCTACTGCCGTCGGGCGCGAAGGCCAGGCCCGCCCAGGCGGCCGATACCACGCGGGTATCGAGCACCTGGCCGGTGGCGGCATCGAGCAGCTGCACCGAGTTCTGGCCCCAGCCGGTATTGGTCACGGCGGCCAGACGGCCATCGGGGCTGAGCTGGAGGCTGAGTGGCAGGTCGCCGAGCGGGGTGGCCGTGCCGGCGGGGCTGAGTTTCCAGCCGTTGGACAGGAGCGTTTGGCTGGTGCCGGCAATGGGGCCGGGCAGCGCGCCGGGGGCCTCGGGCGCGGGCTTGGTGCCGGGGCTGCTGGTGCAGCCTATCAGCAGCAATAAGGGCCCTACTGGGATAAGGTGGCGGATTTTTAACAGGAATCGCATGGGCAAAAGGGCCCGTCGAGACGGCGGCGGCGGGGGCTGCGAAGGTAGCGGGTGCGGGCGGCAATGGGCCTTACGGCAAGGTTAGCGCAGTGTCACTTTTTGTATGCTGAGTTAAAAGTTGAGAGTTAAAAGTTAAAATCCATTATGCCTGTTTTTTTAACTTTTAACTCTCAACTTTTAACTTTTTGCAAAAGTGTACACTAACCTGAAAAGCGTTGTGTGATTACAGGTTAGACTTCTGATTCGAGAAAAATTCAACCACGACAAAATAGAAACACCTGAATGCCGTTGTAGCGCTATTCCATCTCATTCCGGTTCTTGTTTATGCTGCGTCGTTTGTCGTGCTGCGTGCTGTTGCTATTGCCCGTTTGCCAGTTGCTGGCCCAATCCTGCACCGCGCCCGCCGATACCAGCGGCGGGGCTTTCTGGCGGCAGCAGCTGCGGTTCCCAAGGGTGCGGGCGGCGCAGGTGGGCACGGGGCCGGTGGTAGCCAGCCGCCTGCGCGCCCGCGGCCTCGACCCCCAGCGGCTGGAAATCATGTTTCGCCTCATCAAAACCAACCGCGAGCTGGAGGTGTGGGCCCGCAACCGGGACGGCGGCCCGTTCGAGCTGCTCCACGCCTACCCACTGGCGGCGGCTTCGGGCTCGCTCGGGCCCAAGCGCCGCGCGGGCGACTTTCAGGTGCCCGAGGGCTTCTACGAAATCGACCGGTTCAACCCCAAAAGCAACTTCCACCTCTCGCTGGGCCTCAACTACCCCAACGCTGCTGACCGCGCCCTGGGCGAGCCCAATCCCGGCGGCGACATTTTCATCCACGGCGGTGCGGTCACCATCGGCTGCCTGCCCATCACCGACGCGGGCATTGAGGAAGTGTACCTGCTGGCCCTGACGGCCCGGGCGGCCGGGCAAGCCGTGATTCCGGTGCATATTTTCCCGTTTCCGCTCACGGAGGGGGAGCTGGCCCGGCGGCGCAGCAGCCCGCACCAGCTATTCTGGCGAAGTTTGGTGGCGGGCTACACGTATTTTGAGAAGCACCATGAAGCCGCCGAAATGGCCGAGCCGGTAGTAGCCGAGCGCTAGCGCGGTGCAGCGCGAAGCGGCGCTGCCTAGAGCAGTTTCCGAGTCAGTGTAAATTTTTGAAAACAGTTAAAAGTTGAGAGTTAAAAGTTAAAACCCGCTATGTCTGATTTTTAACTTTTAACTCTCAACTTTTAACGCTGTACATGGACTTGGAAACCGCTGTAACTTGCCGCCGTGCCGCGTTTCCTCCTGCTTTTTCTGGCGCTCATCGCCCTGTTCAATCTCAGCCGCGTGCTGCGTGAGCCCCGGCCCGGCCCCGACCGGCCCATGGATTTCCGCACCTGCTACGTGGGCCAGGAGGTGCTGCGGCAAGGCGAAAACCCATACAACGATGCTACCCTCAAAAGCGGCTGGCAGCGCATTGCGGCGCGCGAGCACCTCGCCACCCGCACCCAGCCGGGCCTGCCCAACCTGCCGTTTCTGTACCCGCCGTGGGCGGCAGCGCTGTTTGGCATCACCATTGGCCAGTTGCCCTACGCCGTGGCGTGGCCGCTGTGGTACGGCCTGGCCCTGCTGAGCCTGGGGTTGGTGGCGTGGCTGTGGCCCAAGGTGTTGCGAGCCGAAAACGCGTCTGTGCTGCCGTGGTGGCAGTTTGTACTAGCCGCTTTGGCTTTGAAAGGTACCGTGCCGGCCCTGCTCACCGGGCAGCCCACCTTTGCGGCGCTAGCGCTGGGGCTGGGCGCGCTGGCGGTAGCGGGCGGGCGCACCTCACCCCCAGTCCGCATCTGCTTGAAGCGCAGAGTCCCGCGGAGAGGGGAGCCGAACGACGGTTTTGTCCGACTAGCGCGGTTTTTGGGTCGGTGTACCGTTTTTAAAGGAATTAAAAATGAAGAATTAAAAATTAAAAGTCAGATAGTCAAATTCTTAATTTTTAATTCTTCATTTTTAATTCCTTTCAGCAAGGCGAAAGCCCCCGGCCGGGCCGTGCTGGCTGGCCTATTGCTGGGTTTAGCGGCCTTCAAGGTGACGCTGCTGCTGCCTTTTGCGGCGTGGTTTCTGTGGCAGCGGCAGTGGCGGGCGCTGGCCGTAGCCGGTGCCGTGGTGGCCCTACTTAGTGCCGTGGCATGGTACTGGGCGGTTATTCCAACAGATTTATTGCCCACCTACCAAAACCTACTGGCGCAAGTTCGGGCCCAATCCTTCGACCCGGCCGACCCTGATTATCCCCTTACCCAGGGCATGACGTTGCGCCTGGAGCTGGGCAACGTGCTGGAGTGGCTGCGCCCCGGCAGCAGCCCCTGGCATGTACTGCTGCACGGCGCGCTGTGGCTGGTGGCACTGCTGCAGCTGGCGTGGCTGCGGCGGCAGGGCACGGTACTGGCCGGTTGGTACGTGTTTCTGGTGCTGAGCACGCTCACCCTGCTCACCACCTACCATCTTTACTACGATGCGGTGCTGCTGCTGCCGCTATTGGTATTTGCCCGGTATTTGCCCCGCTCGCGGCAATGGCTGCTGCTGGGGCTGCTCCTGCCGCTGCTGCTGCCGCTCAATGGAATCGCGCTGGCGATAGGCAACCCAACGGGGCTGCACTGGCTATATTTTTTGATGCCGCTGTCGTTGCTGGGGGTGCTGGCGGTGCTGCTGGCCTGGCCGGTGCACCGGGCCAGCGGCAGCCGGTAGCGCTGCGTTGCTCGGCGATTGCCTCTACGAACCTCTGCGGTAACTTCCCGCCCGATTCCCGCCCGATTCCCACCCAATTCACCCAACGGACGGCACCATTGCCTTTCGCACACCACTCGGCACGGTTTTTTCGTTTAGCGACCGTTACCAATTGCTTATCCCATCCATGAAACGCCTTTTTATTGCCCTGCTTCCGCTGCTGCTCACCTTCGCGGCCCGCGCCCAGCGCCCCACCGACATCTGGTATTTCGGCCAGCAGGCCGGCCTGAGCTTCGCCGATGGCAACGTACCCAAGCCGCTGAACGACGGCAAGATGAGCACCTTCGAGGGCTGCGCCGTGGCTACCACCGCCAAGGGCGAATTGCTGTTCTACACCAACGGCGAAACCGTGTGGAACCGCCAGCACCGCCCCATGCCCAACGGCACCAAGCTGATGGGCAGCGGCAGCAGCACCCAGTCGGCCCTCATCGTGCCCGACCCCGGCTCGGGCAACATCTTCTACATCTTCACCGTGGCCCCCCAGGGCACGCCCAACGGCCTGCGCTATTCGATAGTGGACATGACTCGTGACGATGGCCTCGGCGACTTGCCGCGCGTGAACCTGCTGCTCATCCAGCCGGTGGCGGAAAAGCTGGCCGCCGTGCGCCACGCCAACGGCCGCGACACCTGGGTGGTGGCCCACCGCTGGAACTCCAACGCCTTCGTGAGCTACCTCGTCACGGCCGACGGCGTATCGGCCAAGCCCCTGATGAGCAACGTGGGCAGCATGAACGCCGGCCCCGGCCGCAACGCCATCGGCGCCCTCAAGTTCTCGCCCGACGGCAAGCACCTCGCCGCCGCCCTTTGGCGCGAAACCAACAAGTTTGAAATCTATGATTTCGACCGCAGCACCGGCAAGGTGAGTAACCCGCGCAGCTTCGGCCCTTTTGCTGAGGCCTACGGCGTGGAGTTTTCGCCCGATGGCTCAAAAGTGTACGGCACCTGCAACGGCGTGGGCGGCGGGCAAACCGAAATCTGGCAGTTCGACCTCAAAACCAAAGCCAAGACGCTGGTCGGCAAATCGGCCAACCGCAAAATCGGGGCCCTGCAGCTGGGTCCGGATGGCCGCATCTATGTGGCCCGCGAGGACAACCCCAACCTCGGCATCATCGAGCAGCCCAACCTGCTGGGCAAGGACTGCAAGTACATCGACGAAGGCCTGAAGCTGGGCGGCCGCCGCAGCAAGCTGGGCCTGCCGGCGTTCGTGGTGGTACCGTGAAGCAATGAGTGAATGGGCAAATGAGTGAATGAGTGATGGACCGTCATTCACTCATTCGCTCATTCACTAATTCACTCATTGTACTACTCGCTGCCGCCAATCTTGAAGCGTAGCAGCCCAAACGCTACCGACGAATACGGCGACTCTTCGCTGAACAGGCCCACCGCGTCGCGGGTGCTGATGCCGGCTTCCCACACGGGCGTGACAAAAGTGAGGCCCAGCGGCAGGCTCTTGCCGTAGCCCGCGCCGCCGGTGAAGCCGCTGCTCAGCTTCAGCCAGTTCAGGGGGCGGTAGTCCACCCCGAGGCCCACGAAGGTGGTAGTCAGGTTGCCGGCCACCTCGTTCAGGGGCATGGTTACGTCGAGGCCGGCTTCGAAGAACTTGCTGATGCGGACCCCGCCGCCCAGGCGCAGCTTGGCGGGCAGGGCCGCCGTACGCTCCCTGGTGGGGGTGTATTTGAACAGGTTTGGCTTGTCGGTGTCGAACTGCGAGCTGATTTCTTCGAACACGTTATAGGTCTGCACGCCGGTAGAGGCGGTTTGCTGGAGCTTCTGGTCGGAGGCTTCGAGCACGTTGCCGGTCCAGGTCATCGAGCCCATGTCGGTGACCGAAGCGCCGAAGCGGAAGATTTTGCCGATTTCAGCCGATATACCGGCGTCGAAGCCATTGCCGCGGCCCACCGGCTTCAGGCCCGAGCCCGATTCGTAGTTGAAGTTGGACGCGTTGTTGGCCAGCGCGCCGTAATTCACGTCGAACACCGGCGAGAGGGACGTGTAGGCCGTCAGGTTGCCGCCGCTCACCCGGATATCGGCAATGCCGATGCCCTGAATGTAGCGGTAGCCCGCCCCTACCGACAGCTTGAAGCCGGTTTTATCCAGCACCTGCACGCCGTAGGCAATGTTGAACTCGTTGGTAACGGAGGCCTGAATGCTGGTGCCATCGAGCACGGTGGAGATGAGCGGGGCGTTGGGGGCCGTGGGCGTGGGCGTGCCGCTGGTGTTGGGCACGGGGTAAAACTGCCTCACCACGGCGGCATTCTGGCCGTTGATGATGATGTCGGCGGCGTTGCGGTTGAGGGCGAGGTGGCCGCCGATGCGCTGGCGGCTGCTGAACGCCAGGCCGCCCAGGCCGCTGGGCAGCGTCACGGCCAGGCCGAAGAGGTTGGTGTCGAGGTTCACGTTCAGCACGTTGTCGCCGCTGAGCTGGTCGACCAGCGTGGCCCGCTCGGCGGGCCCGATGCTCTGCTCGCCGTCGTAGAGAATATGCTTGAAGGTGGTTTTGGAGAGCGACTGCGAGCCAATGCCCGCGCCCACCTCGCCAATGGTGAAGGCGACCCGGAAGTTGGGGTTGCGGCCCAGGTTGGCCGGGTTGATGCCGATGGCCTGGTAGTCGGTGGCAAAGGTGTTGACGACCCCGCCGCGGCCGGTAGCCGAGAAGTTGCTGAGCTCGTTTTGGGCGAATGCGGCCGTGGGTACAGTCAGGCCAGCGGCCAGCAACAGGGAATAAAAAGCAGGTTTCATACAGAAAAGAGGTGGCGGGTTTAGCTTGCGACCGGATTGGGCATCTTCAAAAGCATCCTGCTTTTTGCGCATACTGCCCGTTCCGGCCGCAAGCTACAGCGGTTTCCAAGTCCGTGTACCTTTTTGAAAGAAGTTAAAAGTTGAGAGTTAAAAGTTAAAATACAAGCTGCCTGAATTTTAACTTTTAACTCTCAACTTTTAACTTGGTACATAAAACGGGAAACCGCTCTAACCCCTACCCTCCAAACCATTGCCCCCAAAACGCCTTTCTGCTCCCGAATACGCCACTGGCATCCTGGCCGGCTCCCGCACGGTGCTGGGCCGCGCCATAACCTTAGTCGAAAGCACCCTGCCCGCCGACCAGGCCCTGGCGCAGGAAGTGTTGCAGGCCGTGCTGCCCCAGACTGGACGCAGCCTGCGGGTGGGCATCACGGGCGTGCCCGGCGTGGGCAAAAGCACGTTTATTGAGGCGCTGGGGCGCTATCTGGTCGAAACCAAGGGCCTGAAGCTGGCCGTGCTGGCCGTGGACCCCAGCAGCCAGCGCGGCGGCGGCAGCATTCTGGGCGATAAAACCCGGATGCCTTGGCTGGCGGCTGAGCCGGCCGCGTTTATCCGGCCTTCGCCCTCGGCGGGCAGCCTGGGCGGGGTGGCGCGGGCCACGCGGGAGGCATTATTATTATGTGAAGCCGCGGGCCACGACGTGATTTTTGTGGAAACCGTGGGCGTGGGCCAGTCCGAAACCACCGTGCACGGCATGGTCGATTTCTTCCTGCTGCTGATGCTGGCCGGGGCCGGCGACGAGCTCCAGGGCCTCAAGCGCGGCATTATGGAAATGGCCGACGCGCTGTGCATCACCAAGGCCGACCACGGCAACGAGCTGGCCGCCCGCCGCGCCCGCCTCGACTACCAGAACGCCCTGCACCTGTTTCCGCCCGCGCCCTCGGGCCAGGTGCAGCCGGTGCTGCTCACCTCGGCCGTGAGCGGCCTGGGCATCGCGGAGCTATGGACCGTGGTGGAAACCTACGCCGAGGCCACCCGGCAGAATGGCTACTTCGAGCAGCGGCGGCAGGAGCAGCAGCTGCAATGGCTGCACCAAAGCATCGCGCAGGCGCTGGAAAGCCGGTTTTATGCCGATGCCGCCGTGCGCGAGCGGCTGCCGGCCGTGCGGGCGGCCGTGGCCGCCGGGCAAATCACGCCGATGGCAGCCGCGGCAGAATTGCTGGGCACGAAGGCGTAAGCAAGAAGTCGGTAGGGGCTGTGGGCGCGGATTGAGTGCGCGAGTGCGGCCTCTGATGTCAGGGGCTGCAACTGAGCCTTGCGCATTACAAAAAATAAATATTTTAAGATAAAAAAGGTCTTTTACAAGCATACAGCCAATTAACCGGCAATTGGGCACCAACCTGCGAGTGGCCTAAGGGCTAACTATTGGCGGCAGTGTATACTTTCGTTTCCGTCAGAATCTGACCTGCGCTCCCCAGGCATTGGGCAGAAACTCGATTTTCATCACCGTCTCCCGACCACTAGGCGGGACTTTTAGGACATCATCCAATGAGCCGATTACGCATTCGCTTTCACGAAAACCCGGCTTTCCCGTGGGATTCCGGCTCGTACGAAACCGCGCTGATTCCGCCTAGTATCGACTTCGGCTCGGGCGAGCAGCTTAAGGCGGCGGCTGACGCTGAAGGCCTGGCATTGGTCATCTATTCCGGCTACGAGTCCCTGTTTCCGGATTGCAAGCCCCAGCGTTCGACCTTGACCGGCGACCTGGAGGAGGCCGTGTACGCCCTAGCCGATGAGCTGGTGGGAACGCCGGAGGACCATTTTGAACAGTGGCCCGATGGGTATCCCCTGCTGCGCTACCTGGCCTACTGGCGGCTGGCGCTGCTGGAAGAGGGCGCGTATTTGTCGCTGAGCAGCATTCACTGAGGTAGGCCGGCCGCTAGTCCCTGACGGCCTTTATCTTTAGCCTCGAATTACTTTTTTCATTTTATAGCATGCCCTCCCCTATCCTGCCTTTCTCCCGCCTGGCCCTGCTGGGCCTGCTTTCCTTCGCCTCCCTCACCGCCCGCGCCCAAACCACGCCGGAGCAAATTCGCCGCTGGCAGCACCTCGACCAGCAGGCCGACGGCGTGCCCGGCATCAGCGCCGACCGCGCCTACCGGGAGCTGCTGGCCAACCGCCCGGCCACGCCGGTGCTGGTGGCCGTCATTGATTCGGGTATCGACACGACGCACGTCGATTTGAAGCCAATTTTGTGGCGCAAGGCGAGCGAAGTGGCCGGCAACGGCCTCGACGATGACCAGAACGGCTACGTGGACGACGTGCGCGGCTGGAGCTTCCTGGGCGGAAAGGACGGCCGCAACGTGGGCGTGGAAACCCTGGAGCAAACCCGGATTTACGGGCAGTACCGGACGCAGTTTGAGGGCAAGCAGCGCAAGTCGCTTTCGAATGCCGACAAAGCCAAGTTTGACCTGTACGAGCGGGCCAAGGCCTCGTACGAGAAGGATAAAAAGACGGAGGACGAGCGCCTCGCCCGCATCACCGAAGCGGCCAGTGCCAATGCCGCCGTGTTTGCCCGCCTGAAGCAGGCGCTGAACGTGACGCGCCTCGACTCGGGCCTGCTGCACACGGCGGCCGGCCGCGCCGACCTGCCCGAAGCCAAAGCGCTGTATGCGTTTCTGCACCGGGCCGGCTACGCCAGCGACGAGGAGGCCACCAAATCCCTCGCCGAGGCCCTGAACCGCTCCCGCGAACGAGTAGAGAAAAGCCTGAACCCGGACTACAACCCGCGCGCCATCGTGGGCGACAACGTGGCCGACCTCACCGAAACCAAGTACGGCAACAGCGACATTCAGGGCCCCGACGCCAGTCATGGCACGCATTGCGCCGGCATTATCGGTGGGCTGCGTGGCAATGGGCTGGGGGCCGATGGCGTGGCCGCCGCCGTGCGCATTATGGGCGTGCGCTCCACGCCCAGCGGCGACGAGCGCGACAAGGACGTAGCCAACTCCATCCGCTACGCGGTGGACAACGGTGCGCAAATCATCAGCATGAGCTTCGGCAAGGACTTCTCGCCCGAAAAGCAGGTGGTGGACGCGGCCATGCAGTACGCGGCTCAGAAGGGCGTGCTGCTGGTGCATGCCGCCGGCAACAGCGCCGACAACACCGACGAAACCATGCACTTCCCCTCGCCCAACTACCTCAACGGCAAGGAGATTCCCAACCTGATTACCGTAGGTGCCAGCAGCCGCTTCAATACCCAGGACCTGGCCGCCGGCTTCTCCAACTACGGCCGCCAGACGGTGGATGTGTTCGCGCCGGGCGTGGCCATCTACTCCTCCACGCCGCGCAACACCTACGCCACCTACAGCGGCACCAGCATGGCCACGCCGGTGGTGGCGGGCGTGGCGGCGGTGCTCAAGGCATATTTCCCGCAGCTCACGGCCGTGCAGCTCAAGCAGATTATTCTGCAATCAGCGGTACCCTATCACACGCAGGTACTCAAACCCGGCACCAAGACGATGGTGGATTTTGCCACGCTCTCGCGCACCGGCGGCATCGTGAATTTGTACGCCGCCGTGAAAATGGCCGAGCAAATGACGATGGCGAAGTAAAGCCGAATTAGCAGGCAAAAGCACGTCATGCTGAGCTTGCCGAAGCATCTCTACCGCGCAACTGATTCAATCGTTGCAACGAAGCGGTAGAGATGCTTCGGCAAGCTCAGCATGACGTGCTTTTTTCCGCCCTCTTCTGCCCGTCTGCTCTGTACCCCCTAACTACCCGCGCCGGGGCCGCAGGGCCAGGTAATCCAGAAAATACAGCACCTTCACCGACACGTTGTTATTGTGCGGCGTGTTGATGGTGTTGCTCAGGTTATCGAAATAAAGCGGGGTGGCGGCGTTGGCTTCGAAAAAGGAAGCGCTGGCGTTTTTCCACACGATACTGACCTGCGAGCCGGGCGCAAACCACCACGCGTACACGGCATCCACGTTGAAGGCGTTGAAGGTGTTGTCGCGGTTGCGCTGGTAAGTGGGCTCCTGGGTTTCCACGCCGTCGGGGTGCAGGCGCGAAAAGTCGCGGTAGTGCACGTTGCTCACGTAGTGCCGCAGGCGGATATTGAGCGACATGCGGTTGGTGAAGGTGTAGATAGCGGTGGCCGTGTTAGTGATGGTGGTCACGTCGCGGCGGCCCAGCAGCACGTCGCCCTGGGGGCCGCCGAAGGCGAGCAGCAGCGGCGCATCCAGCGCATTGTTGCCGCGGAGACTGCCGGCGTAGCCAATCTGGTTGCGGCGCACATTGTACCCAACCTGGTACACGAAGCTGAGCTGGTTGCTGGCCCGGTAGCGCGGGCCCAAGTTCAGGTCGAAGTTGTTGCGGCCGGTGCGGTCGCCATCGGCGGCAAAAAACCGGGCTCCGTACCCAACGTCGAGGGCAAACTTTTTGCGGTAGTCCGAGGAGAAATTTCCGTTGAAGCCGAAGGTGGCCGGCTTGCGCACGTAATATTTGCCAATGGGCTCGCGGCGCGGGTCGAAGTAGTCGCGGGTGAGCGGGGAGGCATCGAGGTTGAGGCGCACGAAGAGGAAGCTTTTGGCGAAAATCGTGTTGGCCCCGGCGTACACACCCGCGTCCTGGTAGCGACGGGGCTGCTCCAGCAGGCTGTAGTTCAGGCCGCCGTAGGTGCTCAGCTTGTTCACCTTCCAAAAGGGCTTGTAGATGTTGTAGCTCGCGTTGACGGACTGCGATATGCTGTTGTTGGCGAAGAGTAGGCCCAAATCGTTGGGGTTGTAGGTGTGCGACTCAATGCCGTGGTCGACGTTCCAGGTGAAATTACCGCTGATTTTGCCGAAGCTAAGCTGGTACTTGTAGCCGTTCTGGTCATCGATTTCGGTATCGCGGTTGAACTCCTTGCCCCGGCGGTTCGAGTACACCACGCGGCCGTCGATGGCGTAGGAATTCTTCTTGTTGGCGAAGCGGAACAGGCCGCCGGTCACGTTGGCATCGTAGGTGCTGCCGGCGCGGGTGACGTTGGTGTTGATAAGCGAAACGTAGGAGTTGTTCTTCAGGCTTTGGTCGAGCACCACAATGTTGTAGTTGGCGAAGGGCTGGGTGAGCACGTCGCGCCGCGCGCCGCTGGCGCTGTCCTGCACAATGGCGTACACGTTGTTGCTCAGCGCGTTGAAAATACCCACGCCCAGGCCCTTGCTGGTGCGGCCCGATACCTTGGTGGCGTTGAGCAGGCGGGTGACGCCGGGGTTTTCCACCACGAACTCGCCCGGGTGCCAGCGGCCGTCGGGCTCGCGTTCGCCCTTGCGCAGCTGCCCGTTCACCTCCCCGAAGCCGATGGGCGTGGCCCCCACCCGGCGCGAATAAAACAGCCCGCCCTTGTTGAACAGCTCCGTGCCTTCGGTGAAGAAACCCCGGTTCTCGTTGAACTGCACCTCAAATGGCGAGAGGTTGAGCACCTGGTTGTCGCTCTGCACCTGCCCAAAATCGGGTACCAGCGTGGCATCCAGGGTAAAGCTTTCGTTGATGCCCCACTTCACGTCGGCCCCGCCGTTGAAGCTGGTGCTGGAGTTCTGCTTGCCCTGCTTGTTGTAGGGATAATGGTTCACGTAGGTCGACACGTAGGGCGTGAGCGAGAGGCGCAGCGGCGGCTTAATGTCACGGATGCCCGTGAGCGTGCCCCACTGGTTCACGAAGCCATCGACCTGCGGCTTCACCTCGTTCCAGAAAAACTTCTGGCGGGTGCTGCGCCGCTGCCGCACGAAGTTGATGCCCCACACCTGCTCCATGGCCTTGCTGAAACGAATGGCCGAGTACGGAATCCGGATTTCGGCCACCCAGTCGGTGCCGCGCAGGGCGGTGCGCGAGTCCCACACGGCATCCCAGCTCTCATCCTCGCCGTTGGTGGGCGAGATGCGGGCATCAAACTGCACGCCGCCCGAAGTCAGGATGAATTCGTAGCCGTTGAGGTGGTCGTTGTAGGTATCGAGCATCACCCCAAACCAGTCGGAGTTGCCAATATTATCGCGGGCGCTGAGCTCGCGCAGAATCGAGTCCTGGGCCACGTCGTGCATAATAGCGCCCACGTAAATCGCGGCATCGTCGTAGAGCACGCGCACTTCGGTGGGGTGCTTTTCCGGGCGGCCCGGCGTGGGCTCCAGCTCGTAGAATTTGGTGGCGATGGGGGCCGTCTGCCACACCGCTTCATCGAGCAGGCCATCGAGCTTGGGAGCCGTGCTAATGCGCACGGCTTGCAGCTCACGCTTGGGTGCGGGCTTGGCCGCGTCGGCCGAAACGGCCGGGGCCTGCCCCCAGGCCGTGCTCACAACCAGCAGCAGCCAACAACTCAGTAAATAACGAAACATATATTTTCTACTAACCGGTAGTATTCTTGAAGGAGGCCTAGAGATGCTTGTAAAGGCCCCTCGGTTGCTTACCTCGCCATGTTTTTTGTGTTATCATCCCCTCAGCGGCCAAAAAAAGGCCGGCTTTCTGGGCAGAAAACCGGCCTTTTTTCATTTCTATCAATTGGCTATTCCTGGGTCGAAATCGTCATATTGAAGTTCTTGCCATTGTCGTGGCTGGTGAGCTTGCGGTACTTGGCCGCCAGCGCGTCCGACTGCTTTTTGCCGTTCACCGTCAGCCCCGAGGAGTTGAGTTGAAACTGCAGGTTCTTCTCGTCGCTGCCGAGCACGCCATCCTTGCGCAGCTCCTTGCGCAGCGTTTCGGTATCCACCCGCGGCGGGGTGGGTGGCGCGGGCAAGGCGGGCATTGCGGGCATGGGCGGCATCGGGGGCACGGGCGGTTCCATCATCGGAGCTATTGGGGCGCGGGGCGCGCGGGGCGGCCGGGGTGGGCGCGGCGCATCGTTTCGGCTGAAGCTGGTGGTGCCGTTGCGCGTGATATTCATAGCGCCGGTGGCGCTCATTTTGCGGCCGGTGCTGCCTTCGTACAGCTTCAGGTACTTCTGCCGCACCTGGGCCGGCTGTTCCTTGCCGTTCACAGTCATGCTCGTGCCCGTGAGCTTGAGCTGGAAATTGTCTTGGTCCTGAATCAGGCCGTCTTTCCGTAATTCGGCCACCAGGGCTTCGTGCTGGTACCGGTCGCGGTCGGCGCGTTCTTGGTCGCGGTCGGCGCGGTCGCGGTCGGTACGCTCCTGCGCCAGGTCCCGCTGCTCCTGCTGGCGGTCGCGCATTTCCTGTTGGCGGTCCTGCAGTTCCTGCCGCTGGTCCTGCAACTCCTGCTGACGGTCGCGCATTGCCTGCCGCTGGTCCTGCGACTCCTGCTGGCGGTCACGGCTTTCTACTCGCCCGTCGAGCTTCCGTTGGCGGCCATCAGCATCAGGTAGTCGGGGCTGGCTCGATGACAAGGCGCTTTCGGCCTGCCGGATGCGGACGCGCACTTTTTCCAGCTCTTTGTTGATGTCCTTGCGCTGCTGGGCATTCAGGCTTTTCACGGCGGCGGCGGTGCGCAGGCCGCGCTCGGCTCCGCGCAGGCCCTCAAGCCGGGCGCGGCGCTCATCGCCGCCAGAGCTTCCGTCGAGCCGCTGCAGCCGGTACGTGCGGTTCAGCTGGCCTTCGGGGGCCATCCGAAACTGCCGTTCGTCAAAAGCCGGAAAATCAAACCGGAAATCCTTGCTACGCTCCACCTCACGCTCCACCTGTCCTTCGAGCCGGCGCTCCATCCCGCCATCGTTCCGAAAGGCATAACCCCGAAACTCCCGGTTTCCCGGCGGCACCACCTGAATGATTTCCACCTGCTGGTTTTTATCACCCCTGGTTTTCTTCGATTTGCCGGTGGCGGCTTCCACGCGCTGGCCATTCACCACGAGGTCGGTCAGCCGGCCTTTTTTATCCTTGGTAATCACCACCGTGCCGGAGTTGCCGGGAAAAGGCGGCGGGGCCATCTCGCGGCCATTGATGATGACGCGACGGCTTTCGCGGGGCTGACGAGGAGGGCGCGGCGGCCTCGGCGCGGCGTCATCCGGGCCGTCTTGCAGGATGGTGACTTCCCGGCTTTCCTCCCCGGGCTGAGCCGGTGCGGGCGGGGCCGCTTGGGTTGCCGTAGTGGTGGAAGTAGCTGTAGTAGCTGCGCGTTTGTTGATATCCGCCAAGCCACCAGCTTTAGCCGGCCCCGTTTGCCAGTCGAACGCGGCGGGTTTGGCAGCCGGTACGGCAGGCTGGGTTAAAGAACCAGCCAGGGCCACGCTGCCGCCCAGCAGCCCCAGGCCGCCCAGTACCAAGGCACTGGCCATGATGCCTTCGGCCAGGGTAGGCGCGGCCGGACGGCGCTGCACCAGGCGGCGCACCCGGCTTAGCAGGGCCCCGCGCCGGCCCATGGCAGCCAGCGCCAGCCGGGGCGCGGTGGGCACCACGGCGCTTTGGCTCCACTCGGCCAGGGCCGTGAGGGCGCGGGCCAGCCGCAGCGGGTCGCCGCCCACGAGGGCCGTGGCCGTGTCATCGCAGCAGTTTTCGCGCTCGGCACGTACGCAGCTGGCCATGAACCACACGGCCGGATGATAGAAGAACAAGGCCTCGGCCACGGTTTGCAGCAGGTTCACGAGGTAGTCGCGGCGCAGCACGTGGGCCAGCTCGTGGGCCAGAATAGCTTCCAGATGCGCCGCCGACAGCCCCGCCACTGCGCCCAGCGGCAGCAGAATCACGGGCCGCATGTGGCCCACCACCAGCGGCACCCGCACCAGCGCCGACTCCAGCAGCGCCACTGGCCGGCGCAGCCCACTACGGGCCGCCAGCACCGCCAGCCGCTCCTGCCAGGCCGCCGACAAAGGCCGCACCCGGTAGCGCCGCAACCGCTGCACATACAGCAGACCGCCCAGCATCCGCAGGCTCATGGCCAGCAGGCCCAGCAGCCACGCCACCACCAGCAGCGGCAGGTGGTTATTCAATGAGTGAATGAGTGATTGGGTGAATGAGTGCATGAGCCCGCTATTGAGCAGGCCTTCGGCTGGAGGCGCGGCTACCGGGGCCGGCGCAGCAACCTGCCGTGTCACCGGGCGTGCGCCGGCCGGAGCAGTCGCATCGGCCATTGCAGCGGTGGTCGTCGTGGTCACGATACGGGCCTCGGGCCTCCCCAATTCCACCCTCGCCCCGGCGGCCGTAGTTGCCCGCGGGCCGGCCGGCAAGCCCGCGCCAGCCGTGAAATACAAGCCGAACGTGATGCCAGCCAGCGCCACCACCGCGCCCAGCGCCCCGGCCGATGCCACGTAGCGCACCTCGGCGCGCTGGCGGCGCAGCAAGAGCAGGGCCCCGGCCAGCACGGCCGCTACCAATGCCCCCTGCCAAAGCGAGTGCAACAGGGTCCAACCCAGGGCCCGTACCAGGACGGGCGAAACGAAATGCTCAAGCGTGGTCATCGTCGTCGGAATTAGGAGTGGAATTCTGAATTTCAATGTCGTTGAGCAGGCGGCGGATTTGCGCCAGCTCATCGGCCGAAGTCTGGCGGCTGCCCAGGGCCTGCATCACCAGCTTCAGGGCCGAGCCGCCGAAAGTGGCGTCCACGAACTTATCGAGGAGCAGGCCCTGGGTTTCCTGCTCGCGCACTGCGGCGCGGTACACGTGGCTGCGGTCGGCATCGTCGCGGCGCACCAGGGCTTTTTCCAGCATCAGCTGCAAAATCTTGAGCGTGGTGGTATAGCCCACCTCCGCCTGACGGCGCAGACTCAGGTGGTCGTTGATGGCCCGCACCGTGGCGGGCCCGTGCTGCCAGAGCACGTGCAGGATTTCCAGTTCGGAATCCGTAGGTTTGGGGGGCGGTGCCTTGCTCATAACGAAAGATACGAAGCATCTACGAATTATTTCGTAGGATGAGGCAAAGATGCTACGAATCTATTCGTAGTTGCATAGATAGAATACGAAATATTTCGTACTAACCCGTCAAAACTAACCATCACGCTGACTATCAATGCATTAAATTTGCATCGAAAGTCAGCGGCTCGTTTCGCCAGAAAATACAGCCAGGTTTATTCGCCGGACTTTGGCCGCTTCTTCACCAGCGTAACCCGGGCCCGGTGGCAGATGCCGCCCAGTGGCGGGTTGAACTTGCTGACGCTGATTTTCACCTTGCGCACGTGCGGCAGCTCGGCCGTGATGCGGTCGAGCACGCGGTGAGCCACGTGCTCCAGGAGCCGGGCGGGGGCCCGCATTTCCTCGGCCACCATGCGGTACAGCACTTCGTAGTTCACGGTTTGCTGCAGCTTATCGGATTCGCCGGCCGCCAGCAAATCCGTTTCGATGTAGAGGTCAACGCCGTATTTGTTGCCGATTTTCTGCTCCTCGTCATAGTAGCCGTGGAAGGCGAAAAACTCCAGCCCTTCGAGTGCGATTTGGCCCATGCGGTGAATTGGTAAGATGGTGAATGAGGTGAAGCGGTTTAGGAATTCAGTTTTGGGTCATGCCGAGCGCAGCCGAGGCATCTGGCCAGGGCCCTTGGGCGACTCAACGAAGCGAGCGAGATGCCTCGGCTACGCTCGGCATGACGTTTCAGATGATTTTCCGAATTACTAAACAGCTTCGGTGAAGTAGTATCAAGCCCCAAAGGTTGCCGCCGAAAAAAAGAAAGCCCGTCCGATGGACAGGCTTTCTTAGGAATTGCAGGTGCGAAATCCGTTGAATCAGCAAAATACGTGGTCTATATTTCGTCGAAAAACGACTTCTCCGCTACGGCCGTTTCCAAGGTCGCGGCCATCATGGCCGGCTGGCCGGGGTGCGTCACGGGTGAAGGCTGGTTGATTTCGGGGTGGTCGGGACCAATGGGGCGGATATCGGGGGCCATGGGGTCTACGTGGGGCGGCCCGGGCTGGGGCACCTGCGAGGGAGCCGGCTGCTCAATGTTGGGCGCGGGCGAAATGCCGGGGTTTTCGGCGGGCGCAGCGGGGCGCTCAATATCGGGGTGCGGGGCTTCGGCGGGGGCGCCGGGGTCGGGCTGCTGGCCGGGCTTGGGGTTGTAGCCGGTGGTTTGGGCAGCAGTGCGCTCAAGCTGCTCTTCGGAACGGCTGCGGCCCGCGGGCACGAAGGCAACGGGCGTAGCGGCGGCCACGGCAGCGGCGGATGAAACGGTGGAAGAAGAAGTTACCTGCATGATGGAAGGGGGTTCGGGCGTGGGTTCGGCGGCCGCTTCTTTGGGCCGCTCTACCTGTACGCTCGCCGCCCGCGAAAGGATGGCGGCCGTGCCACCTTTGGGCCGATTGCGGGCTTTTTCTACTTTGTCCAGCGCATCGGAGGCCAGGTGGTGCAGGTCGCGCACGAGGCCGTCGAGCTGCTGCTCCAGGCGCTGGCACTCCTGGCCCAGGCCGGTTACTTCGCGCTGCATGTCGGCCACCGTTTTTTCGGCTTGCTGGTACGACTCATCTACCACGGTGCGAGCGCGCTGGCGGGCTTCACTGAGGAGGCTTTCGGCCTGAAACTGGGCTTCGCGGATGCGCAGGTCGGCGTCGCGCTGGGCCTGCTCGGTGATGTTGTGGCCAGTGTCCTCGGCGGTTTTCAGGGTGCGGTAGAGGCTGCTTTCCACTTCGCGCATCTTCTGCACATCCTGCTGGGCGTGTTCGAGCTTGAGGCGCAGCTCGCGGTTTTCATCGCCCAGCCGCTCCCACTGCTGCGAAATCGTGGTCAAAAAAGCCTGCACCTCGTCTTTATCAACCCCGCGAAAGGATTTTTCAAACGTTTTCTGGCGGATGTCGAGGGCGGTGAGTTTCATTTTGTTAATTATCAGTTATTCGTTGTTAGTTACTAGGTTCGATGCCAGCCAGCAGCGTTTACCGCTAACAACTGACAACAAACAACTAACAACTACCCTGCTACTTCCCAAACGGCCAGGCTACGGTCGTCGCTACACGAAACTAGCCGGTTTTCGGTGCCCGGCCAAACCAGCCGGTTCACCGACGTGCCGTGGCCCGCCGCGCGGGCCCGGTCGAGCACGCGCAGCAGCGTGAGCGTGGCCGCGTCCCAGAGCTTAATGCTTTTATCGAGGCTGCACGAGGCCAGGTAGCGACCGTCGGGACTAAAGGCCAGGTGGTGAATAGTGTACATGTGGGCCGGCACGGTGCCGACCAGGGCGTAGCCAGCGGCCACGTCCCAGGTGCGAATCTGGGCATCGCGGCCGGCCGTGAGCAGCTGCGCGCCATCGGGCGAGTAGGCCACCGAGAACACCGAATTCGTACTTTCAGCCAGCGTAAACTTCGTTTCCAGCGAATCCAAATCCAGAATGCGGGTCAGGGTGTCGGAGCTACCCACGGCCAGCTCGGCGCGGCCCTCGTGCAGCGCCAGGCAGCGTAGGCTTTTGTCGGCGATGCGCAGGAGCTTTTCCAAACGGAAATCGGGCACGGTCAGCACGGCCAGCGTGCCGTCGGCCAAGCCCACGTACAGCCGCTGCCGGCTGGCCGAGTACACGATTTCGAAGATGGCTACCGGCGGCAGGGCCGTAGCATGGGCCAGCTGTCGCCCCGCCAAATCGATGACCTGAATGCCCTGAAAGTTGTGCCCCAGCACCAATAAACCCAGCTCCGGCAGGTGACGCAGGGCATACACCGAGTTTTCGACGCGCGCCAGCAGCTCGCCGTCGCGGGCGGGCTCGGCGGCATCCCAGCCCACCACCATGCCATCGGCGCTACCCGAGTAGATGGCGCCGTCGGAGCCGCCCGTGAGGGCATACACGGCATCGCGGTGGCCAGCCAGCGTGGCAATTTTGGTAACGGGCGGGCGGAATAGTTCGGACATACTGTGGCGCAAAGGTAGCTTTGGGACTAATGCTTAATGAGTAGCGGTCAATATTTAGTGGTCAATAGTCGTTTTCAAACACCAAATTCACCGACTTTGAGCAAGTCTGGAGCCTCCCCCGTTCATTACTAACCATTGACCATTAACCACTAAACAATGCCACTTCATTCCGTCCAGCACATCTCCCCTACCGCCGTGCTGGGCCTTTGGCACCTCACCGAAACGCCCGCCGACCTGTGGGCCGGCCTGCCCCACCCCGAGGCCTACCAGCCGCTGCTGCCCGCCACCGCCGATGCCACCCGCCAGGCCCAGTGGCTGGCCGGCCGCCGCCTGATTCATCGTCTTTTCGAGGAAGCCGCAACCCCGCCGCCGGCGCAGGCCACCGTGCGGAACGATGCCACCGGCCGGCCCTGGCTGGCGGGTGCGGCTCCCGGCACGGTGGTGTCGCTGTCGCACTCGGGCGCGTGGGTGGCGGCGGTGCTGGCCCAGGGCGGCCGGGCGGGCGTAGATGTTGAAATGATTCGCGACAAGGCCCGGCGGCTGGCAGGCAAGTTTCTGGCCCCCGCCGAGTGGGCCGATGCGCAGGCGGCCACCCACGCCGACCCCGATGCCGGCAGCACCCATTACACCCTGCTTTGGAGCGCCAAGGAATCGCTGTATAAGCTGGCGGCACAGCGGGGCATCATCTTTCGGCAACAGCTGCTGCTTCATTCTTTTAGCCCGCGGGAATCCGGCGAAATCCCCGCTACGTTGGTACTGAGCGGGGCCGAGACGCGGCACTCCATTTGCTATACCCAACCCGCCCCCGGCTACGTGCTCACGTATTGCCACGAACCGGCCGGGTAATCGCGGCTACATTCGCCGCGTTGTTTTGTCTTACCTTACCGCCATGTCGTTCCGTCGCATTTCTATTCTTACCGCCGTGGCCCTGCTGGCCCTCACCATCAGCGTAGCCCGGGCCCAGGCCGGCGGCACCATCTCCGATTTTACCCTGAAAACCGCCGCTAATTCCGACGTGGCCCTGAAAAGCTACGCCGGCAACAAGGCCGTGGTAGTGGTGTTTCTGAACCCTGCCTGCGCCTTTTCGCGCCTCTATCAGGAGCGGCTGGCCTCGCTCAGCAGCGCCTACCGGGGCCGGGGCGTGCAGTTCCTGTTCATCAACGTGCCCATCAACCTCGACGCGCCCGGCACCGCCGCCCCCGGCGAAGTAGAGCTGCCCACCCTCTCCGATGCCAGCCAGCAAGTGGCCGGCCTGCTGGGCATAACCAAAACGGCCGAGGCCGTAGTGCTGGAGCCCACTTCCGGCGGCTTTGCCATCCGCTACCGCGGGGCTATCGATGACAACCCGCAGGTAGCCAGCAGCGTGCAGCAGGCCTACCTGAAGCAAGTGCTCGACAACGTGCTGGCTGGCCGCCCGGCCGGCGTGGCCGACAAGCGCGCCGCCGGCTGTTTGATTAAGCGGTAGCACGGGTACCCCGAAAGAGCGAGTACCCCAAAATTTCATTTCGGCCCGTGAGAACAAATCGTTCGCCGGTGCCGAAATGAAATTTCGGGGTACTCGCTCTTTTAGGCCTATTCCAGAATACTTAGCAGCAGGGCCACTTCGACCGCTTTCACGGGCTCCTGCAAGCGTTCGAAGCTCATTTGCAGGTTGCGCAGGGCGCGCCGCACGATGTCCAGATTAGAGCAGGGCTCGAAGAAAATGGGGTTCGAGGTGATGTTCAGCTGCGAGACGTAATGCTCGATATCGGTGCGCGAGAGCACCAGGCCCCGGTTGTAGCAGTTGATGTAGAACGGCTCGGCCCCGGGCACCTCGGGGCGGAAGGTGAGCACGAACAGGTTGGGCAGGTTCACGCCCGAAACCGGCAGGTGCAGGCGCTGGGCCACCAGCAGGTAAATCACGCACAGCGTGAGCGGGTTGCCACGCTTGGTTTCAATCACGCGCTGCAGCATGGAGTTGGCCGGCGAGTGAAAATGCTGGGTGTTGGCCGCGAACTTATGCGTCCGGAACATCACGTAGTTCAGGGTTTGGACCTGGTCGGCGGGGTGCATTTCGGGGCGCAGGGCGGTCCAGGCCTCGAAGCGGAGCTGCTCGATGGCGCGGTTCAGGGCCTGGTAGTCGGCGTCGGGATATTGGTAGGTATTCAGCAGCCACATGCCCTCCAGCAGGTCGGTAGCGCCGGCTTCGCGCCACACTTTGAGGCGCTGCTGCAAGCCCTCAAACTGCAGGTGGTGAATCAAGTCCTCCAGGCGCTGCTGCTGCTGGCCGTCGAGGGTTTCTTCCCAGGACTCTTCCAGAAACGGAATGATGCTTTCGCCCAGGTTCTGGATTTTATCCTGGATTTGCGGCGCGATTTCCGGGTCGTCGAGCAGCGAGATAAGGGCTTTGATTTCTTTGTTGGTCATGGATGCGTAACGGCCACCGCCAGGGTTGCAAGGGCAAATTTAACACCCTGCGCGGAGTTTGGGTTTCGGGAAGGGACTACGCGGGACCACCAGAAAGATGCGGGCCGCGGCGGCGCAGGTGTTTTGCGGCCTACTTCGGTGGCGCGGTTGCCAGTAATTGCCGGACAGAGTGCGGGTGCTGCCCATCAATGCCCATCCGGAGCAGAAAAAACCGCCACCGCCGGTCTGCATGGCCGCCGCCCTGCACCGCGCTGGCTCAGTGCCCGGGCTTGCCACCGGATTTCGCGCCCGGCTTTTTGGGTTTCCGCGCCCAGACAAAAGGGTATTTCCCTGCGAACACGGCGGGAAGGAAAGCAAATCATTTTGAGGCGGAAGCCCCGCCCGGCTTCTAAGTCAGGTGATTTCGTTCGACTTTTACAGGAGTTTTACCCCGCATTTTCCCGCCCATGCCGCCCAAACGCCCCACCGCTCCCGCCGCCGCCGACGATTCCATCATCGACATCACGGGCCTGTTTGAGCGGCTAGCGGTGGCCAATGCCGCCCCGCCGCCGCCGCCAGCCCCAAAGCCCACGCCCTACATCGAGTCGGCCCCGGGGTCGGGAATTTTTATCTACAATTACGATTATCACTACCGTGCGCCGGCCACCCTGGGCCACACCTACGGCGACAAGCTGGGCCTTACGCCCCGGCAAATCAGCTGGCTCGACAAGTTTAACCTGCCCACCAACAACACCTTCCTGAACATCGAGCCCATGCGGCAAGCCACGCTGCTACTCTACCTGGCGGTGCTGCCCGGCCTCGACCGCCAGCTGAAAGCCGCCGGCACCACGCTGGCCAAAACGACCAAAGCCCTGGAAGACGAGGCCAAGCAGATTTCTTACGAAGCCGGCTTCTGGTACAACACCCAGAACCGGGGCGGCAAGGCGGGCACCGACATCTACCTGGCTATTTTCCGGCTCTGCGAAAATGCCCTGCGCAGCCGATTCAACTACGCCCGCAAAGCGCCCGCCCTGTTTCCCCGGCAGCTCGCCAGCCTCGAACCGAAGTTTCACCTCAAGCTGGGCCGGCACGTCGCGACCCTGCTGCCCACGCTGCTGCCTCAGGTGCCGCCGCCCAGCGCCGAAACCGAGCGCACCTTCAACGAGCACGCGCCCCAGCGCTGGAAATTTTATTTTGAGCCCCTGGCCAAGCTGCTGCCCGCCAAAGTGCCAGCCTTCGTGAAAGCCGTGGAGAAGCTGGCCCAACAAAACAACCGCACCGCCGCCCGCGAAACCATCTACTACGAGGCGGCCAAGCTCCTGGCCGGTGCCGACCGCGAGGCCGCCCTGCGCTCCTACCTGCACTACCTGCACGATGGCGCCCATTGGGTAAACCCCAAGCCCAAAACGCTACCCCGTAACCTCCACAAAGAGCTGTTCCCGCTCCCGGAGCATACCCAGCGGTTCACCATGATTGCGAACCTGCTGGAGCTGAACGGCGACCGCAAAACCGCCCTCGAAAAAGTAGCCACGGTGTACGTAGTCGAGCGCCGCAAAATTGAGCTGGACCCGGCCGCCGTGCAAGCCGCCCGCGCCCGCCACGCCGACACCGTGGTGCTGCTCAACGAGTACCTGCAGGACGAGCCCGCCGCCGCGCCTTCAAAACCAAACCAGGCGCCTACTCCGACCAAAACGGCAAAAACCAGCAAATCAGACCCAAAACAGCCCAAAACTCCCGCCGCGCCCGCCCCGGCCGCCGCTGGGGCTTTTGCCGGCAGCCTGGGCTTGAGCGGCCCGCAACAGGCGCTTTTGCAGTTATTTGCCGCCCATCAGCTCACCTTATCGCTGGGACAGGTCGAAGCCTTGGCCAAAAGCCACGGCGGACTGCGCAATCAGCTTATCGATGGGCTGAATGACACCTGCTACGAGCTGCTCGATGACGTACTCATCGAGGAAAGCGGCGACGGCTACACGATTTACGAGCCGTATTTTCGGAAGATAACCGGTTAGATTACCGACCCCATCCACTTTTACGCTAAGCCCGTGTTCCGCCGCAGCTATTACCACTATTATCCCCCTACTCCGCTGGGCACCTTGTACGAGCACGACCTGGGGCTCAGTACCAAGCAGGTCAGCTGGCTCAACAAATTTACGGCTCCCAGCCACGGGTTCATGCAGCTCGAAACGGCCCGCAGGGAGACCGTCCGGCTCTATTTACTGGTGCTGGACGAGCTGGAGAAGCAGTGTAAAGCGGCGGGCACCACGTTTCAGCAGCAGGCCAAGGAGCTCACGACAAAAAGCGAGCAGTACGGCTATTTCAATTACAAGGAGCGAGGCTACGTCAGCGCCGCCGCCGCCGGCAATAAGGTGGCAGCCATTGTGTATTACACGATTTTCCAGCGCTGCGAAGACCTGGTGCGGCAGCGCTACGAAATGCCGCTGAGCCTGGAAAAACGCTATTTCACCGCCGTGCTCGATACGGCGAATTCGTTTGAGCGGTACTTTGGGGAGGTGGTGCAGGCGCTACTCGCGCCGCTGGCTGAGACGGTGCCGCTGCCCGACGATGAAACCGAGCAGGCGCTCAACGTGCTGGATAATGGGCGCTGGAAGCCCCGCTTCGAGAAGCTGCTGGCCCTGCTGCCCGCCGATACGGTCGGTTTCGCGGCGGGCGTGTACGACCTGTGCTACCTGAACGACCGCAACCCGGTGATGCCGCAGATTTATTACGCAGCCGCCAGGCAGCTTGGCGAACTGGTCCGCGAGCCCGCCCTGCACCTGTACCTGCACTACCTGCACTACGGGGCATCGCAAAAGTGGAATTTCAAACCCCGGCCCCTCATCAAACGCCTGCAAAAGAAGCTATTTACACAACCCGAACACCAGGCGCGGTTTGAGGTCATCTGCCAGACGCTGCTGCGCTCGCGCCAGCTGGACCAGGCCACGGCCGAAGTAGCAAATGTGTACGTGCAGGAACGCAGGAAAATTGCGCTGGACATGGGAGCGGTGCAGGCGGTGCGCGCCCAGCACGCCGGCACCGTGGAACTGCTGAATGCGTATCTGCAGGATGCCCCCGCGCCCGCGCTGCCGGCCGTCAAACCTCCGAGAAAGGCCCCGGCGGCCCCCAAAACTCCGGCTCCCAAACCACCGAAAACGACACCCCCGGCTGCTACCTTTGCAGTAGGCTTGCACCTGAGTGCCCCGCAACAGGCGCTGCTCCAGCTCTTCGCTGCACACGCCCTCACCTTGCCGCAACCCGCCGTCGAAGCCTTCGCCAAAGCCCACGGCGCGTTGCGCAACCAGCTCATCGACGGCCTCAACGAGCGTTGCTACGGCTTGCTCGATGACGTGCTAATTGAGGAATCCGGCGACGACTACACCATTTACGAAGCGCATTATCAGCAGCTTACCGCATCTTCATGCTAAACAATATCAAACCCAAGGAAGCCACGGCCATCATCAACTCGCTGCTGGGCGGCGTGGTGCCCAAGCTGGGCGTGCAGCACATCACGGTGGGCCGCTCGCCCGAAATCGAGGCTTTCGTGACCTCGCTCGATGAGGTGAAGAATGGCCACAGCATGGTCAAGTTCTGGATTGGTGATTTCGGCTCGGGCAAGTCGTTCATGCTGCACCTGCTGAACACGGTGGCGCTGAAGCAGAAATTCGTGGTGGCCAATGCCGATTTCACCCCCGACAACCGCCTTTACGCCAACGACGGCAAGGCCGTGGCCCTGTATTCGGCCATCATGGACAACATCGCCATTCAGACCAAGCCCGAGGGCGGGGCGCTGGCCACGCTGCTCGAAAAGTGGATTGAGCAGGTCCTCACCCGCACCGCCGAGGCCCAGGGCATTGCCCTCACCGACATCCGTGATGAGAAGTACCTACCCAAAGTGCAGGCCGCCATCATGAGCACCATTCAGGAGCTGACCGACGTGGGCGGCTTCGACTTTGGCACCGTGGTGATGAAGTATTACGAAGGCTACATCACCGATAACGACCTGCTGCGCCGCCACGCCCTCAAGTGGCTCAAGGGCGAGTACCGCACCAAAACCGAGGCCCGCCAGGACCTGGGCGTGCGCGAGGTCATCACCGATGTCAATTACTACGACATGCTCAAGAACTTCGGCCGGCTGTTCGTGAGTATGGGCTACAGCGGGTTCATGATTAACCTCGACGAGGCCATCAACCTCTACAAAATATCGACCGCGCCGATGCGCGAGAAGAACTACGAGAAGATTCTGACCATCTACAACGACTGCTTTCAGGGCAAGGTCAGCCACCTGTTCATCAACTTCGCCGGCACCCGCGAGGTGCTGGAGAATGAGCGGCGCGGCCTCTTCAGCTACCAGGCCCTGAAATCACGCCTGGCCATCAACAAGTTCGAAACCAGTGAAATCCGCGACTTTGCCCAGCCCGTGGTGCGACTGATGCCCCTCACCCACGACGAGGTGTTCGTGCTGCTCCAGAAGCTCAAGGAAATCTTCGATTTTAACTACCAAACCACCATCGACGTGTCGGATGCCGACATTCACGCCTTCATGGAGGAGCTGTTCAACAAGCCCGGCGCGAACGAATTTCTCACGCCCCGCGAGGTGATTCGGGACTTTCTCAACATCCTGAGCCTGCTGCGCCAGAATCCGGGTTTGAATAAGCAGCAGCTGTTCAGCGAAGTGCAGATTCGGGATGAGCGGCCCAATGAGTCGGCCGTGGACGCGATTGAGGTGCTTTGATTTTTTGCGTTTATGTAGGGTGCGGGGCCTGCCCCCGCCCGTCGTTGAGCGGAATCGTTGCAACGGTGCGGACGACGGGCGGGGGCAGGCCCCGCACCCTACATAAACTCAAAATATGTCCTTCGACCTCCTCGCCGAGCCCATCCGCCGCTACGTGCGCGACCAGCGCTGGGAGCAATTGCGCCCCATTCAGGCGGCCGCCATTCAGCACATTCTGGCCAGTGACGACAACTTTATCCTGGCCTCGCGCACGGCCTCCGGCAAAACGGAGGCGGCGTTTCTACCCATTCTCTCGAAGGTTGATTTCCGGCAGCCGGGGGTGCAGGTGCTCTACATTTCGCCGCTCATCGCCCTGATTAACGACCAGTTCAACCGCGTCGAGGAGCTGTGCAAGTACCTCGACGTGAAGGTGACCAAGTGGCATGGTGAGGCCAGCCGCGCCGCCAAGCAGAAGCTGGTGCGGCAGCCCGAAGGCATCGTGCTCATCACCCCGGAGTCGATAGAAGCCATGTTCGTGAATGCTCCCTACAGCGTGAAAGCGCTGTTTGCGAACCTGCGCTACGTGGTGATTGATGAAATTCACTCCTTCCTGGGTACCGACCGGGGCGTGCAGCTCATGTCGCTGCTGGCGCGGCTGCGGGCCGTGAGCGGGCAGCGGTTTGCGGTGGTGGGGCTGTCGGCCACCATCGGCGACTACGCCGAGGCCAAGCACTTCACCGGCGAGGCGGCCCGCACCAAAGTGCTGCTCGACAAGGCCGCCAAGGACATGCTCACGAAGTTCCGCTACTTCGCCGCCGACGGCCCCGACCTGCCGCTGACCCTGCTCAAGGACCTCTACAAGCAGACCAGCACCAGCAAAGCCCTCATCTTCCCCAACAGCCGGGGCCTGGCCGAAGTGGTGGCCGTGAAGCTGCGCCAGATTGCCGACCGCGTGGGCGGCCACGCCAACTATTTTTCTCACCACTCGTCGGTGGACAAGGAAGTGCGCGAGTACGTGGAGCACTTCGCCAAAAACAACCAGCGCCAGCCGTTCTGCATCGCCTGCACGTCCACGCTGGAGCTGGGCATCGATATTGGCTCCGTCGATAAGGTGGTGCAAGTGGATGCGGCCCAGTCCATTGCCTCACTCATTCAGCGGGTGGGGCGCAGTGGCCGGCGCGACGGTGCGCCCAGTCAATTGCTGCTCTACGCCACCAGCCCGTGGAGTCTGGTGCAGTCGCTGGCCTGCTGGCAGCTCTACCAGGAAGGCTTCGTGGAGCCGCTGCGGCACGCCCGCCGGCCCTACGATTTGCTGCTGCACCAGGCGCTGTCCATCGTCAAGGAGCTGGCGGGCGTGGGCCGCCCCGAGCTGCGCCGCCGCCTGCGGGCCAACGCCGCGTTCACCGAAATAACGGTCGTTGAAATCGATGAAATCCTGGATGAATTGCTGCAGATTGACTGGCTGGAGGCGCTGGGGCAGGAGCTGATAATTGGGGTGGAGGGCGAATTCGTGGTCAACTCCCGCGATTTCTACAGCATGTTTCGCACCGAAACGATGTACAAAGTAGTGTACGCCGGCAATACGGTGGGCGAAGTCCCCTACTCGCCGCAGCTCCAGGAAAACGAAAACCTGCTGCTGGCCGCCCGCGTCTGGAAAATCAAGCTCCTCGACCTGCCCGCCAAGCGCATCGAAGTGGTGCCCGCGCACGATGGCAAGAAGCCGCTGTTCTTCGGCGGGGGCGGCACGGTGCATCCGCGCATCCGCCAGGAAATGCTGGGCCTGCTGCTGGCCGACACCATTCCGCCCGAGCTGGACGCGCCCAGCCGGGGAGCGTTGCAGGAGCTGCGCCAGGACTTTGCCGGCTTCCCGTGGTCCACGCCGCCAGAACACGAGCGGCCCATCATCGTCAAAGACAAATTCCTGATTTTCTACACCTTCACCGGCACTAAAATCAACCGCAGCCTGGCGTTTCTTATCAAAAGCCTGGACCTGGAAGCCACCTACGACGAAGCCACCAGCAGCTTCCTGCTCCCGCTGCCCCCCCGGCTGCTGCCCGAATTATTCGAGCAGCTGCGCCTGTTCATCGACGACATCGACTTCCACCTCGCCGCCGCCCTCACCCAAAATCCGGCCCTGCTGGACTTCGCCAAGTGGAGCCCGGCCCTGCCCTTGCCCTACCAGTGCGCCATTCTGAAAGAGCGGTATTTTGATTTTGAGGGGACGCGGGAGTTTCTGAGCAGCACCGTGATAATAACGAAAACCGAATAACCGCCCCTAATCCTGCTGCGAGGGCAGGTGCTCGGTAGCCGGCACCGTGGAGCGCCATGCCAGCTTGTAGGTCACGGCCAGCACCAGGTTGTTTTTGATGGCAGTAGTCTGCGGGGTGAACTGGCCCCGTCTGAGCGCCGGCAGGTTGTAGTCGGCCTGGTTCAGCAGGCCGACTTGCAGCACCAACTGCGGGGTAAACTGGTAGCCAATGCCGCCGTACAAGCGGTTGCGCTCGAATACCGGCCCGGTGGGGTTGAGAAACAGCTCATTATAAACCGATAAAAAAAGCGTGCCGGTGCTGACCGTTCGTTTATTGAGCGGAAAGAAAACGTTGAGCCGGTAGCGAAACCGCTGCCGGAACGCGGTGCTGTCGCCGCGGAAATTCACCCAGCGCTGCTCGATTCGGTAGCGGTGCTCCAGTTTCAGGCGCTTCGAATATTGCGTCAGCACCAGCTGTTCCCAGAGGCGCTTTTCCACGGTGAGCGGGCTCGCCTCCAGGTCGCGGTAGTCGGAGGTGCGGTAGTAGCCACTGCCCACCAGCACGGTGAAGTTGGGGTCGATGTCGTAGCTCAGGCCCGCTTTCAGCTCGTGGTAGAAATACTCTTTCAGCACGCCATTGGCCCGCACCTGGACCTCGGCGTAGCCTCCCCACTTGCGCTCCGGGTTGCCCGGCAGCTGCACCGTGCCGATAAACCAGCTGCCCCAGGCCCCCGTAGTGCCGACCGGGATTTGGGCACGAGCCACGGGCATCGAACCTACCAATAAACCCAGCAGCAAGCCGGCCGAAACGTCCTTAATCATTGTGAAATCAGAAGGTCGAAGTCCCGTCCTTTGGGCCCCACCCTGCGGGCAAAGGTACCGGCCGCGCCGCCAGTGGTAGTGCGGCGGCCCTCCCGGCACGCGGCCCGACCACCCGGCCCGGCCGCATGCTCAATGCCGCAGCGTAATTACCCGCCTACCCCGCCGGCTACTTCGCGCTCAGGCTGCGCGCCGCCGCCCCGGAAAACGTCACCGACGCGCTGTCCGAAAACTGCTGATGCAGGCGCGGAATCCCCGTCGCCAGGTTTAAATGCCCCTGATGACCAATGGTCAAATCGGCGGCCTGAATGCGATTATCCGACTCGATTTCCAGCTCCGGGCCGCTGCCGGGACTGGTACCGACCACGGCGCGCAGCCAGCCCAGCGTGTTGCCCGCCAGTCGGATTTGGTTGCTCCGGTCCTGGCGCACCGTCAGGCTGTCTTGCCGAAAGCCCTGCACCAGCACCGTGCCCCCGGTTTGGAGCTTGCCAAGCGGCGTCTGGCCGGCCAGGGTGTAGGTGCCGTCCGTGGTGAGGGCGGCGAGGCGCGGGCAGGAAATCACCATCACCTCCTGGCGGCCCAGGTACTCCGGCTCCCGCGGGTATGCCACCGATACCAGCAGCTGCTGGCCACGCTGGGTAACGCGCACAAAATCGGCCGCCTCCTTACTCACCCGCACGGCAAAAGGGCCGGCCACAATTTTCACCTTAAGCCCGCTGGCCGAGGGCACGCTCACGGCATCGAAATTGCGCAAGGCCAGGGTGGTGTAGTTGTGCAGCGGGTCTTTGTAGTTGCCGGTGCGCTGCTCGGCCCGCAGCGCCACGTTGTAGGCCGTGAGGGTGCTGAGCAGCAGCACGACCGCGGCAACGAAAATCTTATTGCTGGTTTTCATGGGAAGAAATGACGGGTTGGGGTTGGGCATTTTTAAATTCCTCGTAGCGGCGCTGCACCTCGGGCAGGCCGATGCCGAGCAGCAGCATGGCAGCAAATACCTCGGGCAGCTCCTGGGTCAGGAACCGCTCGCGGCGCTGCTGCTGCACCTGCGCCACGGCCCCGGCGGCCACAAAAAACCCGATGCCGCGCTTGTTATACAGCACCTCCTGGCTCTGCAGCAGCTCGTAGGTGCGCATCACCGTGTTGGGGTTCACCTGCAAGCTACCGGCCAGTTCGCGCACCGACGGAATCTTGTGGTCGGGCGGCCACTTGCCGCGCAGTATCAGCTCGCTCACGTACCCGGCTATTTGCAGGTAGATGGCTTCATTATCTTTGAATTCCATGGCTTAAGTGGCTTTACAGCTGCTTTTCGGTGAGGCGAGTATAGGCCCCGGCCCAGCTGAGTAGCAGCATGCCCACGGGCACCACCACCAGCCAGCGCAGCTGCGCCTCGGTGAGGGAAATGGTGCTGGCCACGCCCGTGGTGCCATCCTGAAACTTCACCGTGGAGTAGGGAATGGCCGAGATGAGGCCTTGCCCAATCAGCCACTTCTGCGCCTGAAAATTCACTACGGCCAGCACCACCCCGCCCAGCAGCAGCACAAACGCCGTGCGGACAAACTGCTGCTTGCGGAAGAAAATGCTGCCCCACAAAAATGCCGCGCTCAGCAGCGCGTAGGCCACCAGGGAGGCGTAAATCTTATCCTGGCTCGAAAACAGCGACACCAACTCCGGTCTGGGCCCCGCCCAGTCGTCAAATTGCAGCACCAGGCTGTCCATCAAATAGAAGCAGCCGATGTACACCAGCAGGAAAATGGGCAGCGCGTAGAGCCAGGCCACCAGGTATTTTTCCCAGTGCGAGGCCGGCAGCATGAGCGCCGCCGTGGCCTGCCGCTGGTTGCCGAACTCGGCCAGTACCGTACTGGTGAAAAAGGTGCCCGAGCTCAGCAACCCCAGGATAAACACCACGCCCTGCACCGACGGCACCATGGCCTGCGTATTCAGATACGCCACGTAGCCCAGCACCAGCCCAATGCCGCCCAGCAGTACCACCGTCGACATGAGGTAGCTGCGCAAATGCTCGGCCGTGTGCTTGCGGAACAAGCGCCCAAAGCGCGCGAAATCAAAGAGCTGGCTCATGAGCGGGCTGGGTTTGGGTGAGGTAGTGGGCCAGGGCGGGCGCTTCGCTCACCAGGGCATTGAACAGCAATTCTAAATCGATGCGGCCCGGCACGCCGCTACGGTTGGGCCGGATAACCTGCGCGCCCACCGCCGTTTCCTCGGCGTAGAGGGCCGTGCCATCGGCCTCGGCCACGCTGGCGAAACTGAGGCGCTCGCCCAGGTCGCCGAGGTCGGCGTTGAGCACGATGCGCTGGCCGTGCAGCACCAGCACGGTATCAATCAGGCTCTCCAAATCGCGCACCTGGTGAGTCGATACTATCACGCAGCGCTCGTCAGTGAGGGCCGTTGCCACGAGTTTGCGGAACTGGGCCTTGGAGGGAATATCCAGCCCGTTGGTGGGCTCGTCGAGCACCAGCAGGCTGGTGTTGGCGGCCAGCGCGAAGGCAATCATGAACTTCTTCTGCTGCCCGAACGAGAGCGCCGCGAGCACGGCCTGGGCCGGCACCTCAAACTCGCTCAGGTAACGCGCCAGCGCATCGTAGTCGAACCTGGGGTAGAAGCCCGCCGTGTGCTCCACGAACTGCGCGGCCGTCACGGCCGGCACGTACACTTCTTCGGGCAGGAAAAACACGTCGGCCAGCACGGCGGGCAGCCGCCGCGCCGCTGGCTGCCCCAGCACCTCGCAAGTCCCGGCATCGGGAAAGGCCAGCCCCACGATGTTCTTGAGCAGCGTGGACTTGCCCGCGCCGTTCTTGCCCAGCAGGCCGTAGATGTGCCCGCGCTCCAGCGTCAGGCTCAGGTTTTGGAAGAGCGGGCGCTTCTTGGAGTACCCAAAATGAAGGTTGCGGATGCGGACCATGCGGTTGTTGTTCTAGTGTATTATTGTTCTAGTACACTACAAACGTACGGCAGCTTTTTTGCTATTCCAATGCAACCAGCAAATTATTTTTGGGCACGAAAAAAGCCGCCTGGGAGGCGGCTTTTCAAGGTAATGGCACCAGCGGGCTCTGGCGACAGCCCGGTGCGCTACAAGCGTATCATGATGTGCTGCTGCCCTTTGCGAGGCAGTCGGTGCGTTTTCAAAAACGCTTTCAGCGCCGCCGGGTCGTGCTCGAAGGCCAGCACCTCGGCGGCGAGCTGCTTGATTTTGACTTCGAGCTGCGCCTGCTGGCGCTGAAACGCATACTCCAGCGCAACGGGCGACGACAGCAGGTAAAACGGCTGACCGCTGAACTGCGACAGCTCCTGCTGCTCCTCATAAAGCGCGCCTTCCAGCTCGCCCGCCTGCTCGCGCAGCAGCTTGTTGTAGTAGCGCAGCTGGTCTTCGGCCAGGTTTTCGAGGTGGCTCTGGTCGATGCGGTTGAGTTCGAGCTGGAGCCGCAGCAGCGTGAGCAGCTCGTTGGCCTCGTAGGCGGTGGTGACTTGCTTGAGCAGCTCGGTTTTGCGGATTTTCTCGGCTTCGTCGGGCTCGCGGTCGGGGTGCAGGGCCTTCACCAAATCCATGTAGAGGGCGCGCACCGACTTGGTAATGTTCTTTTCCTCGGCCTGCTTTTTATCTTCGGCGGCCTGCTGCTTGGGTGTTTTTTTGCGGGTGGCGCGACGGGCCTGCTGCTGGGCCTCTTCCTCGGCTGCTTCCTCGGCGTGCAGGGCTTGCTGCTGGGCCATTTTCTGCTGCACGTAGGCCTGAAACTTGGCCTGCGTGCTCACGTCGGCATCGGGTTCAAACTCGATACCGAAGTTGGCACTGAACATTTCCTTCATGGCCTCGGCAATTTCCCGGTCGGCTTGGGCGTCTTCTTCGGGCGAGAGCGGCGGGGCGTACTTATCGAAGATGGGTTGCAGCTCGGGGTGGCCGTGGTCGAGCAAATCAATGAAGCCGTCGAGTATCAAATCCAGGATTTTATTGCGCTCGCCCTTGGTCAGCTTGTAGGTATCGAGGGCGTGGTCGAGCAGGCGCACGAGGTTGGCGCGCTCGTCGTTATGCCGGGCTTGCAGGGGCCGGTACTCGTTCTGCACCCGCTGCCGCAGCCGCGTCGCGGCCTCGCGGAACTCGTGCACCTCGCTTTCCAGCTTCGCAATGCGTTTGGTGAGGCGGTTAAATTCCTTCTGGGCCTTGCCCAGCAGTGGGTTATTGGTGCTGAGCGCCGGAATGTGCACGAGCTGCGGCTTGGGCGTAACGGGCTTTTTTTTTGCCATAATGGAGCGAAATTAGTAGCGCAATTTACGGCCAGAAAAGATTTATTGCTGGCTGCTGTTTAGCAACAGGGCGTAAGTGGCGGCAGTTTTGTCTGCCCCGTGGCAGCCGGCCGACAGGCAGTAGTTTTTCATGGACGGAAGACACCCGTCATAAAAAAAGCCGCTGATTAAGCGGCTTCTTTCAATGGCTGGACCACTTCCAGGTCGGCCAGATGGTGAATTTGCTCTTTCTCCAAATCGTAGTCGTCCTGCAAGCCCAGCCAGAACTTAGGCGAGTTGCCGAAGTAGCGGCCAAGTCGCAGGGCCGTATCGGCCGTGATGCGGCGCTTGCCTTTTAAAATGGCCGCCACACGGGTTTGAGGAATGCGCAGGTCCTGCGCCAGGCGGTAAGCAGTGATATGGAACTCGCTGAGGAATTCCTCTTGCAGGATTTCGCCGGGGTGAATGTTAGGGAGACGTTCCATCGAGAGTTTAGTGATAATCGACAATTTCAACTTCGGTAGCCTGGCCGGCGCTCCACTGGAAAATGATGCGCCATTGGTCGTTGATGCGAATGCTGTAAAAATCCTTTCGGTTACCCGCCAGCTTTTCCAGTCGGTTGGCCGGCGGAATGCGCAGGTCGGCAATATTCTGGGAGTTGTGAATCATCCGCAGCTTATGCCGCCCGATTTTCTGAACTTCCAGCGGCAGCTTGGTTACCTGCTCACCCAGCCAAATCTGTTCCGTCTGTTTCGAGCCAAAGGATGCAATCATACTTACGCCGAGCGTTACTAACGCTAAAGGTAAGTAGTTAGTTTGATTAGGCTATTCACGAACTCGCGGCAGTCCAGCAGGTCGGGCAGCAGGGCGTAGGCGGCGGTAGTTTTGCCCACGCCGTTGCAGCCGGCCAGGAGATAGAGGGTTTTTATGAGTCTAGTAACGCAATTCTACTCCGCTTTTACTTAATGCATCAGCCCCAGGCAAAACATCCATACCATCGAACTTCCCAACAGCTATTTTACTGATGTGCCGTCTCAATCGCCCTGAAGTTGAAACTATCTCTTTCCAGTCCCAGCGTTTTACCTCGGCTAATGTTTTGTCATCATCAGCTCTACCTAAGGCTCCTCTCTCATTGAAATGGCCGATATTGGAATGATGGAGGCAGTTCTTCTGGTATCCGCCTAAGTAAAGCTGAATTAATCCCCAACCGCCTGTGGCATAACGAAAGGTATGTCCTTCACAGGACTCAGGGTTTAAATTAACTTTTCTAAATATTACTTCCCCGCCAAAACGCGGGCTCCATAATTGGAGAGTTATAGCAAACTGCCCACCATTTTCTAAATCAAACTTTGCAGCTACTTCAGCAATGCTTTTGTATTGACATACTTTCTGACTGAATTTAGAAGACAAGTCGAAAACCTGCAATTCCGTATGCTCGAAAATAAATTCGAAAACCTGAATTTTATCTATGCCGGTCGCTAAGAAATTGTAGTTCGTAGTCTCACACCTGAATGACCCCCACGTTATACGCCTTCTCAATCGGCGCATGGTTGGCAGCCGCAATGCCTTCGGAGAGCACCTTGCGGGTTTCCAGCGGGTCAATCACGGCATCGACCCACAGCCGGGCCGCGGCGTAGTAGGGCGATAGCTGCTCCTCGTAGCGGGCCTTGATGCGGTCGAGCAGCTCCTTTTCGGCTTCGGGGGTAATGACTTCACCTTTGGCTTTGAGGGAGGCCACCTGGATTTGCAGGAGCGTATTGGCGGCCGCCGCGCCGCTCATTACGGCGAGTTGGGCGGTGGGCCAGGCCACGATGAGGCGCGGGTCGTAGGCTTTGCCGCACATGGCGTAGTTGCCGGCCCCGTAGCTGTTGCCCACGATGACGGTGAACTTGGGCACCACCGAATTGGCCATGGCATTCACCATTTTAGCGCCGTCCTTGATGATACCACCCTGCTCGGAGGCCGAGCCCACCATGAAGCCCGACACGTCGTGCAGAAACACCAGTGGGATGCGCTTCTGGTTGCAGTTCATGATGAAGCGGGCCGCCTTGTCGGCCGAGTCGGAGTAGATGACGCCGCCCATCTGCATGCCGGTTTTCTTGCTCTTCACGATTTTGCGCTGGTTGGCCACGATGCCCACCGCCCAGCCATCGATGCGCGCCAGGCCGCAGATGAGCGTCTGGCCATACAGGTCTTTGTAGGGCTCGAACTCCGAGTTATCAACCAGACGGTTGATGATTTCCATCATGTCGTAGGGCTTCACCCGGTCGGCGGGGAGCGTGCCGTACAGTTCCTGCTCATCCAACCTGGGCTTGGCGGGGGTGGTGCGGCTGAAGCCGGCCGTGGCCTGCCCGCCCATCTTGTCGAAGATGTTGCGGATGTGGGTCAGGCACTCCTCGTCGGTATCGAACTTGTAGTCCGTCACGCCCGAGATTTCGGAGTGCATCCTCGCGCCGCCCAACGCCTCGTTATCAATGGTTTCGCCGATGGCGGACTTTACCAGGTAGGAGCCGGCCAGGAACACCGAGCCGGTGCCATTCACAATCATGGCCTCGTCGCTCATAATGGGCAGGTACGCGCCACCGGCCACGCAGGGGCCCATGATGGCCGAAATCTGCACGATGCCCATGCTGCTCATCACCGCGTTGTTGCGGAAGATGCGGCCGAAATGCTCCTTATCGGGAAAAATCTCGTCCTGCATGGGCAGGTACACGCCCGCCGAATCGACCAAGTAGATAATCGGCAGCTTGTTTTCGATGCTGATTTCCTGGGCCCGCAGGTTCTTTTTGGCGGTGATGGGGAACCAGGCGCCGGCCTTCACGGTGGCATCGTTGGCCACCACCACGCATTGCCGCCCGGCTACGTAGCCGATAACCACGACCACGCCGCCGCCGGGGCAGCCACCCTCTTCTTTGTACATCCCTTCGCCCGCGAACGCGCCGATTTCGACCTGAGCCGCGCCCTTATCCAACAGGTACTCAATCCGCTCGCGGGCGGTGAGCTTGCCCTTGGCCTTGTGGGCGGCAATGCGCTTTTCGCCCCCGCCCAGGGCTACCTTTTTGAATTTCTGGCTGAGGTTGAAGCTTAGTTGCTTGAGCTGGTCTTCGTTGCGGTTGAACTCGACGTTCATATAAAGTGGGGTGGGATTTTGGAAGAATGGGCACAAAAAAATCCGCCCGGAGGCGGATTTCAAAGGTACGGCGCGGCATTTCCTTGAACTATAAAAAGAACGTCATGCTGAGCGCAGCCGAAGCATCTCTACCGCAGTAGCAATTATTTACTTACGCGGTAGAGATGCTTCGGCTGCGCTCAGCATGACGGGCGAGAACCCTACTTAACCGACGAGGTTTCCACCTTTTTCACTTCGGTTTTGGTAGTCCCGTCGGACTTTTGAGTGGTTTCGACCTTGCTCTTATCCTTACCGCCGCCGCCGAATACCGAGAAATGCACGTAGCGCTTAGGGTTAGCCTTCAGGTCGACCAGCAGGTCGTTGGAGCTGGCGGTGGTGGCGGCCAGGTTTTTATACAGCGTGGAGTCGTGCAGTAGCCGGCCCATCGAGCCTTTCTGGTCGTTGAGGGCCGTGTTGAGGGTTTGCACGGTGGTCTGGGCATCGGCCAGGGTGGCGTCGAGGCGACGCAGGGCAGGCCCCACCGGGGCGGATTTCAACGAATCGGACAACTGGCTGAAGTTGCTGGCAATCTTGTCGAGCTTGACGGTCGTTTTATTCAGCGCCACGCTCATCTGCGCGAAGTTGCGGGTAATCTGATTAACGTTGGCCTGGTTGGAGGCAATAAGCGCTAAAAGTGCCTCAGTGCTGGCGCGGGCCCCCAGCAGGGTGCCCTGAATGTTGGTTTCAGCATCCTTGTTAATGATGCTGTTGACGTGGCGCAACGTCGAATCGAGGCTGGTGAGCACGGGCAGGGCCCGCGCCTGCAAGGCCGTGGCCAAGCCGGCAATGCCCGCCGAAGACTCTGTTTTCAGCTCTTCACCGCCGGTGAATTCCTTGGTGTTGCGGCCCAGGCTCAGGGTGATAGTTTTGGAGCCCAGCAGCGAACCGCCCAAGCTAGCTAAGGTGGAATCGCCGAGCACAATGCCCTTTTCCAGTTCCAGCGAGGCTCGCACGGCGTTGCCTTTTTCGGGCATCAGCTCCATTTTTTTCACCTGCCCTACTTTGATGCCGTTCAGGATGACGGCAGCGCCTACGTTGAGGCCGTCCACATCGGGGTAAGTGGCGTAGAAAGTGCGGTCAGACGACAGCAAATTGCTTCCCCTCAGGAAGTTGTAGCCAAACACAAGGACTACAATGGCTACGATGGCGAGCAGCGCTACTTTTATTTCTTTAGACACGGGAAGTGAATGAGTGGATGAGTGGATGAGTGAATGAACAGCGGGTAGCAAAAAAACAAACAAGGATAAAAGCAAACGAGCCCGGATGGCTTTTCCATTCACTCAATCACTCATTCGCTCATTCACTCACTGAAGTCAGCCGCCTTCCAGCTCGCGCTTGTATTCGCGAAAGGCCCGGTAGATGGCTGCGGCCATATACGATTGATTGGCTTTCTCGTTGAGGTAGCGCTCCTCGGCCGGGTTGGTGAGGAAGCCGGATTCGATGAGCACGGAAGGCATGGTCGACTTCCAAAGCACCAGAAAGCCGGCTTGTTTCACGCCGCGGCTGGGGCGGTTGACGGTGGTACGCAGCTGCCGGTCCACGCGCTGGGCAAAGCGCAGGCTGTTGGTGATGTAGGCCGACTGAAAGAGCGAAAATAAAATGTGGCTTTGGGGCGAGCGCGGGTCGAAGCCGTCGTAGCGCTTCTGGTAGTCTTTTTCCTGCAGGATAACCGCGTTTTCGCGCTGGGCCACGCCCAGGTTGGCGTCGGTTTTGTGCAGGCCCATGGTCCAGACCTCGGTGCCGTGGCTCTGGCTGGGGCCGGCGTTGCAATGGATGGAGATGAACAGGTCGGCGTGGTTGCGGTTGGCGATGGCGGCCCGCTCGTCCAGCTCCACAAACACGTTGGTTTTGCGCGTGTAAATCACCTTCACGTCGGGCAGGTTATCCTGAATCTGCTTGCCCAGGGCCAGAATGAGGGCCAGGGCCACATCGGCTTCGCGGGCCGAGGCGCCGGCGCAGCCCCGGTCTTTGCCGCCGTGGCCGGCATCGAGCACCACGGTGCGCAGGCGGTATCGGTAGGGCGCGTCGGGGCCGGGCAAAGCCGGGGCCGGCAGAGCCGAATCGGGGGCGAAGCGCGTGGAATCGGCCGGGGTTTGGGCCTCGGCTTTCCATTCCCCGCTTCCGGCGCCCAGCAGCAAAAGGGCGGCGCTGGCCCAGGTGACAATAATCCGCACGATGTTCGTTGAAGGGGCGGTAGCGACCTGCTACCTTTGTAATGAGCTGTAACTGGCCCCAAAAGTAAACGATTTAACTGCTATACTACTTTGCCTGCTTGCTTTGGCCATCGTTTTGAGGCCCGGTGGCACCGGGCAGCCCCGGCGTGGCGTGGCCCCGGCCAGCTGGTCCTACTCGTTCTGTTGCTGCTGCTTGGTCCGGGTTCGGCCTGGGGCCAGGTCGCGCCCAAGCGCCGGGCCGGCAGTGCCCCCATGCCGCCGGTACGCAACATTTCGCCCGACCCGCGCGACCCGCAGGGCCCGCCGCCCCCCGGCGTGCGCAATACCGGCCAGTCGCGCATTCCCGGCGCTTCGCACAAAGCCGTGCCCGGCGATATGCTGGCTCCCGGTGCCGCCCTCCCCGACACCACCAATTTACTGAACGGCGTGAGCCGCGCCGGCGATTCGCTGCAGCTGGCCGCCCGGCGCAGGGGCCAGATTGAAACCACGATTAATTACACCGCCAAGGACTCCATCCAGTTCGATGTGACGCAGAAGGTGGCCCGGCTCTACAACGGGGCCAGCGTGGTGTATGGCGAAACCGACCTCAAAGCGGCCCTCATCACGGTGAACTACGGCACCAACACCATGCAGGCCGAGGGCAAGATGGATAGCGTGAAAAACCGGCTGATGGGCCGGCCGGTGCTCAAGGACAAGGGCGGCCTCTACACGGCCAGCAGCATTGCCTACAATTTCAAGAGCAAGAAGGCCAAGGTGACGGAGGCCGTGACCACCCAGGGCGAAGGCTTCGTGAGCGCCGCCACCATCAAGCGCATGCCCGACGGTGACATCAACGGCCTGAACGGGCGCTACACCACCTGCAACCTGGAGCACCCGCACTTCTACATTCAGGCCAAGAAAATGAAGGTGATTCCGGGCGATAAAGTCGTGACCGGACCGTTCAACCTCGTGATTGGCGACGTGCCCACGCCGCTGGGCTTCCTGTTTGGCTTCTTCCCCACGCCCAACCGCAGCCGGGGCTCGGGCGTGCTGATTCCCACCTTCGGGCAGGCGGCCGACCGTGGTTACTTCCTCACCAACGGCGGCTATTACTTCGCCCCGAACGACTACATCGGCGTGCGCCTCACCGGCGACATCTACGCCGGTAATGCCCAGACTTTCGGCGGCTTTGGCCTCACGGCCGATATTTCGTATTTGAAACGCTACACCTACAGGGGCAATTTCAACCTGCGCTTCCTTAACCGGCCCATTGCCCCCATCGTGCAGCGCGATGACCAGGGAGTGGGCCTGGGCTACATCAGGCCGCCGGCCAACAACTCGTTCTGGATTACCTGGAACCACACCCCCGAGCCCAAGCCCGGCGGCGGGCGCTTCACGGCCAGCGTAGCGGCGGGCACGCCGGGCTACGACCAGTCGGTTAGCCTCGATGCCCGCCGCCGCCTCACCACGCAGTACAACTCCAGCGTGGGCTACTCGAAGCAGATTCGCAACTCGCCGGTGAACTACGACGTGCGCCTGGCCCAAAGCCAGGGCACCGATGGCAAAATGAACTTCACCCTGCCCAGCCTCACCGTGGGCATTGCCCGGCAATACCCCTACCAGTGGTTCGGCATCAAGCCCGGCGGCAAGCTGAAGGACTTTTACGAGCAGCTCACGGTGAGTTACACCGGCTCGGCCAGCAACGAGATAAGCAACGTGGTAACGCCTCGCGGCCTCACCACCGGCCTGCCGCTGCTGGGCGGCACTACCCAGGAAAGCCGGATTCCGGTCAGTTTCGGCAGCATCGGCAACTTGCTGAAGAACGCGCGCAACAGCGCCGTGCACAACCTCACCATCGGACTGGGCTCCTACACCGTGGCGAAGAATTTTAAGCTCACGCCCTTCGTCAGGTACGAAGAAGTATGGTACAGCCAGCGCCTCAGCTACAGCTACCTGCCGGTGGCGCAGGCTATCCGCATCGACACCACTTTTGGCTTCAATCGGGTAAACAGCTACTCGGGCGGCCTTAGCCTCAACACCGCGTTCTACGGCACGGTGGTGCGCAAAGGCGTGCGCAAAATTCAGGCCCTGCGCCATAAGGTGACGCCCGCCCTTAGCTATACCGTAGCGCCCGATTTCACCGAGCGCAGAAGCGTGCTGCAGGACCCCAACAAGGTATTAGCCAACTACCCATTCCCCAACCTGGGGCGAATCGACCAGCTGCCCTTCAGCACCTTCAACCGATACAATAATTTCCTAACCGCCGCTCCCGGCGGTGCCCCGCAAAGCCAACTATCCTTCACGCTGCAAAACGCGATAGAAATGAAGGTGCGCGACCCCAACGACACCACCGGCCTCAACCCCTTCAAGAAAGTCGATTTGTTCCGCAACCTGGACTTTTCCTTTGCCTACGACTTTCTTGCACCCGAATTTAAGCTCTCGCCGCTGAACGTAGTTTTCAGCACCCAAATAGCCCAGAAGCTGACGCTGAACAGCGGTGCTCAGTTCGACCCCTACCAGCGTGATAGCCGGGGTATGCGTATCCCGAATACTTACCTGTTTGAGGCCAATCCGCGCCGTCTGCTGCGCCTGACTGCCGCCAACCTCCAGGCCAACTACGCCTTCAACCCCGCCACCGGCACGCGCAAGAGCGTGGTGAAGCGCGCCGTAGCTCCCAGCAACGACCCCAGCCTGGGCACCGTGGGCCCGCCCAATTTCTACGCCGATTACGTGGACTTCGATATTCCGTGGGAGTTGAACCTGACCTACTCGGCTTCTTACAGCACCGTGGCTATTCCGCGGCGGCCCGATGACCAGCTCCCGCGCCCGCGCCTGCTCGCGGCCCACACCATCGGTGGCACGGGCTCGGTGAAGCTCACCGAAAACCTGCGCTTCAGCTATAATCTGAGCTACGACTTCATCAGCCAGACGGTGGTATTCCCCAACCTGGCCTTCACCCGCGACCTGCATTGCTGGCAAATCACGGGGTACTGGGTACCGATTGGGCCGGCCAAAGGCTACAACTTCACCATCGCGGCCAAAAGCAGCCTGCTGCAGGACCTCAAGCTCAACCGCAACCGCTCGCCCCAACTCCAGTAGCGCGCCCGGTGCCGGCCGCCTGGTTCTTACCCGCCCCTGCGCTTCGGCCAGGGGCTTTTTTGTGGGCCTACGGTGCCGGGTAACGAAATTGTTACCAGCTTTGCCCCGCCAAACGTCATTTTACGTTCGAACCCCGCCCTCCCTCGCCCCATGTCTCAGCACAAGGAAGTCAAACTCATTACCACCCACCAGATGCTTGCCATGAAGGAGCGGGGGGAAAAAATTTCCATGCTCACGGCCTACGACTTCTCGATGGCCCAGATTCTGGACGGGGCCGGCATCGACGTGCTGCTCGTCGGCGACTCGGCTTCCAACGTCATGGCCGGCCACGAAACCACCCTGCCCATCACCCTCGACCAGATGATATACCACGCCCAGAGCGTGGTGCGCGCCGTGAAGCGCGCCTTCGTGGTCGTTGACATGCCGTTTGGCTCCTACCAGGGCAATTCGTCGGTGGCGCTGCAGTCGGCCATCCGCATTATGAAAGAGTCGGGCGGCCACGGCGTGAAGCTCGAAGGCGGTGCCGAGGTGAAGGACAGCATCATCCGCATTCTCACGGCCGGCATTCCGGTTATGGGCCACCTCGGCCTCACGCCGCAGTCCATCTACAAGTTCGGCACCTACAGCGTGCGCGCCAAGGAAGAAGCCGAGGCCCAGAAGCTGCTCGAAGACGCCCGCCTGCTCCAGGAAATCGGCTGCTTCGGCCTGGTGCTCGAAAAAATCCCTGCCGCCCTGGCCAAGCAGGTAGCCGAGGAGCTCACCATCCCCGTCATCGGCATCGGGGCCGGCCCCGACGTGGACGGCCAGGTGCTGGTCGTCCACGACCTGCTCGGCATCACCAAGGAGTTCAAGCCCCGCTTCCTGCGCCGCTACGCCGAGCTGCACGACATCATGACCGAAGCCGTGCAGCATTACGTGGCCGATGTGAAAAGCCGCGAATTCCCCAGCAAAGAGGAAGGGTACTAAGGGTTTTTATAATCTGCAAAAAGCCCGTCATGCTGAGCGCAGTCGAAGCATCTCTACCGCCACACTAATTCTGATTGGTTGCGCGGTAGAGATGCTTCGACTGCGCTCAGCATGACGTGCTTTCTGCTTATCCATCCAAATAAAGCTCCTGGTACTGTTTTATTCCCGCTCCCGCGCTCCTTCGTATCTTCGTCGCACCAAAAAGCAAGAGCGGAGCGCCCAGTGAGTGTGGTCTGACGACGTGCGGTAGCCCCCTGAGGGGCCCTGGCCCGCTCCTGCCACTATCCAAATTCCCGCCCGCCACGCCGCTTGAATCGTCCCAACATCTGGTCCGAAGGCAGAGAAATTCTGTTTGAGGACAACCATCTTCTCGTCATCAATAAGCCCGCCGGCCTGCTCGTGCAGGGCGATGCCACCGGCGACGAGCCCCTCTCCAAAAAAGCCGCCGAGTACCTGCGCTTCAAGTATAAGAAGCCCGGCGAAGCCTTTGTGGGCGTATGCCACCGCATCGACCGCCCCGTATCGGGCATCGTGGTGCTGGCCAAAACCAGCAAAGCCCTGAGCCGCCTGAACGAGATGTTCCGCGACTCGCTAATGACCAAAACCTACTGGGCCCTCACCGGCCGCCCGCCCGTGCCCGAAAGCGGCACCCTGGTGCACTGGCTGGTGAAAGACACGGTGCGCAACGTCACCAAAGCCTATCCCGAGAAACACTCCCAGGGCCTGCGCTCCGAGCTGAAATATGAGCTGCTGGGTATGGCCGGCAACCGCTACCTGCTCCAGATAAACCCCGTCACCGGCCGGCCGCACCAGATTCGGACCCAGCTGGCCACCGGCCTCGGCACCCCGATTGTAGGCGACGTGAAGTACGGCTTCATCGCGCCGCTGCCCGACGTGAGCATTGCCCTGCACGCCCGCCAGCTGCAATTGCAGCACCCCGTCACGAAGGAGCTAATGAAGTTCGTGGCTCCCCTGCCCGACGCCCCGCACTGGGACGCCGCCCGGGCTTTTTACAGTTAACCGTTACCAATTAACAGTTAACAGCCGTTTGGAATGCTGTTAAGTGATAACGGTTAACTGTAAAAAGCGTGCAAGATTTTGGCCTTCTGGACCCAAAATATCGTCTACGGGCACGCTGGCCGTAATTTTGCCTTACCGCTGCTGAACCTTCACCCGGGCTTTTTACTTGTGCGGTCAGCTTCTCATTTACAGCTCCTATGGCTATTCTCATTTTCTTCGTTGCCCATTACTACTTGTCCCTGTTCACGCAGACATTTTACCTGCACCGCTATGCGGCGCATAAGATGTTTACGATGAATAAATTCTGGGAGAAGTTTTTCTTCGCCTTCACCTACATCTGCCAGGGCAGCAGCTTCCTTTCGCCCCGGGCCTACGCGCTGCTGCACCGCATGCACCACGCCTACTCCGACACGGCTCTGGACCCGCACTCGCCGCACTTCTCGAACAACGCGTTCGACATGATGTGGAAGACCAAGGTGATTTACAACGACGTCGTGAACAACGAGCACGAAGGAGCCAAGCGCTTCGAGGGCGACATTCCGGAGTGGAAATGGCTCGACAAGTTCGGCGGCACCGTGTACTCGCGTCTGGGCTGGGGTACGGCGTATGTGCTGTTCTACATCAACTTTGCCACCGCGTGGTGGCAGTACCTGCTATTACCGCTGCACTTCCTGATGGGACCTATCCACGGCGCTATCGTGAACTGGGGCGGCCACAAGTACGGCTACCAGAATTTCGACAACAACGACAAATCACGCAACACCCTGGCCCTCGATTTCCTGGCCTTTGGCGAGCTGTTCCAGAACAACCACCACAAGCTGCCCATGCGCGTCAACTTCGGCGTGAAGTGGTGGGAGCTTGACCCTACCTACTCGGTCATCTGGACGCTGGACAAAGTAGGCGTGATTAAGCTGAAAAAGAAGGTGGCCAAGCGCGTAGCTGTACCGGCTTAAAGCAGACCACTAAATACAATTCGAAAGCCCTGACCTCATCGTCAGGGCTTTTTTGTTCGCCAGCTAGCTAATCCCCTGACTAAACGCTACCTTTGCACTCCAAATTTTTGGATATCTCACCAGACGGACGAGTTCCGTCGCACCAAACCCCAACGGTTTATGGCAGTTAAAATCCGCCTCGCCCGTCGTGGCCGCAAGAAGGCCGCGACTTACGACATCGTAGTAGCTGACGCCCGCGCTCCCCGCGATGGTCGTTTCATCGAGAAACTCGGCACCTACAACCCCAACACCAACCCCGCCACCATCAACTACGACGCCGACCGCGCGTTTTACTGGATGATGACCGGTGCTCAGCCCACCGACACCGTTCGGGCCATGCTCAGCTACCGCGGCGTGCTCTACCGTCGTCACCTGCAGTTGGGTGTTGACAAGGGCGCCATCACCCAGGACGTAGCCGACCAGCGCTTCACCGCCTGGAAAGACGAGAAAGACGCCAAAATCGAAGGCAAGCGCACTGGCCTGGTTGATGCCAAAGCGGAGGTTCGCACCGCTGCTATGGCTGCCGAAACCAAGGTGAAAGAAGCTCGTGCCGAAGCGCAGCGTCAGAAAGCTGCCGCTCTGCTGGCTGCCAACACGCCCGCTCCTGCCGCCGCTGAGGAAGCTACCGAGGCTTCGGCCGAAGAAGCTACCACCGAAGCTGCTGCCGAGTAGTTTTTAGGTTTCTGAAAACCGAAAGAGTTTGGGAGTTGTGAGCCGGACCGGCTGGCAACCCCCAAACTCTTTTTCGTTATCCCCCCTCCCCCGCCATGACCATCGACGAAACCTATCAGCTCGGCTACCTCATCAAAACCCACGGCCTGCGCGGCCACTTGGTGGCGCACTTTGATGTGGACGACGTTTCGGCTTACCAAAAGCTCAAAACGGTGTACCTCACCCTGGCCGGTGCGCCCACCAAGCTGGTGGCCCACGAAATAGAAAAAGTGCAGCCCCAGGCCGGCAACAAGGTGTTGCTAAAGCTGCGCGGCATCGACCGCATCGAGGATGCCGAGCCGCTACGTGGCTCCCAGCTCCACCTGCCCCTCGATGCCCTGCCCGAGCTGGACGACGACCAGTTCTACTTCCACGATGTCATCGGCTTCACCGTGGTTGATGAAAACCTGGGCCCCCTGGGCACCGTGGAGAACTTCTACGAGCTACCCCAGCAGGACATGCTCGCCATGCGCTACCAAGGCCAGGAAGTGCTGATTCCGGTAGTAGACGAGCTGGTGAGCCACGCCGACCAGGAGAAAAAAGAGATTTACGTCAACCTGCCCGAAGGCCTGCTCGACATTTACCTCAAACCCACCACCCGCCAGCAGGACGAGGCTGAGGAATTGTAGCGCGGACTCTGTAGTCCGCGAGTCAGCGCAACCATTCGCGGACTACAAAGTCCGCGCTACTACCATGAGAATCGATATCCTCACCTGTTTGCCCGAGCTGCTCGTCAGCCCCTTCGCCCATTCCATCGTGAAGCGGGCGCAGGAAAAAGGCCTGGCCGAAATCCACGTGCACGACCTGCGCCAGCACGCCATCAACAAGCACGGCCAGATTGACGATTACGTGTTTGGCGGCGGGGCCGGCATGGTGCTGCGCGTGGAGCCCATCGCGGCCTGGATAGACGAGTTGCAGGCCCAACGCTCCTACGACGCCGTTATCTACCTCACGCCCGACGGCGAAACCCTGCGCCAGCCGCTGGCCAACCGGCTGTCGCTGGCCCAGAACCTCATCATGCTCTGCGGCCACTACAAAGGCATCGATGAGCGGATACGCCAGACCTACATCACCCACGAAATCAGCGTAGGCGACTACGTGCTGAGCGGCGGCGAGCTGGGCGCGGCCATCCTGGTTGATGCCGTGGTGCGGCTGCTGCCCGGCGTGCTGGGCAACGAGGAATCAGCGCTATCCGACTCTTTTCAGGACGACCTGCTGGCCCCGCCTGTGTACACCCGCCCGGCGGAGTGGCGCGGGCAGGCCGTGCCGGAAATCCTACTCTCGGGCAATACCCCCAAAATTGAAGAGTGGCGACACGACCAGGCGCTGGCCCGCACGCAGGCCCGCCGGCCCGATTTGCTCGCGTAGAATCACGTTTCCGCTTGTTCCTGACCTGAATTCGCAGCAAATCAGGGAACAAGCAGAAGCATGTTCTACAAACCACTTGCTAACCTCACCGGAAAGCGCTATCTTTGCGCTCCGTTTCGTAAAATAACAATCCCGACGGCGGCGCCGTCTTTCGCAATTTTCTCAGCCATGAGCGTACTACTTGACTTTATCCAGGCCGAATCGCAGGAGCGCCGCGCCAGCTTCCCACTTTTCGCTGCCGGCGACACCGTGAACGTGCACGTGAAAATCCGTGAGGGCAACAAAGAGCGTATCCAGCAGTTCCAGGGCGTGGTGCTGCAGCGTCGTAACCCAAGCTCCAACGGCGAAACCTTCACGGTTCGCAAGATTTCTAACCAAATCGGTACCGAGCGTATCTTCCCCCTGCTGTCGCCCAACATCGAGAAAATCGAGGTTGTGCGTCGCGGTAAAGTACGTCGCGCCCGTCTGTTCTACCTGCGCGGTCTGTCGGGCAAAGCTTCCCGTATCAAGGAGCGTCGCCTGAACCCGGTAGCCAAAACCAAGACTACCGCAGCTTAAGGATTGCCGCAGCCGCGAGGCTGCTGTGCAAAGCAAAAAAGCCGGCCCCACGCGTGGGGCCGGCTTTTTTAGGTTTGAGGCGAGTGCCGTTGGCGGCTAGCTGTTCGACGCCGAATCAGCTTTCAAATCCTCAGCGGGGGTATTTTCGTCATGACCCAACTGCTTGGCGGCGGCCAGCAGGGCCTCGCTCAGTTGCGCTACGCGAGGCTGGGTGTTGCCATCGGCAAAGACAGCCCCGCGGGCGGTGTTAGTACCCAAGCGGTGCAGCCACTTACGCACTAGCTGCATGTCAGGGTTGCTGGTGCCGCCGAAATGGGCCTTCATGTCCTGCAAATCAACGACAATCTGGTGCATTTCGGGGTTATTGAGGGCCTTCACGTCGGCAATCCACTGCTGCAGGGTATTGTCGAGGCCGGCACGGGCCAGCGCTTCGGTGAGGCTGCCGCCGAGCAGTTCGGTGGTGCTATCTAAATGAACTTGGTGTTGAACTTCGGTCTTTTCCATGGGGAAGGGTGTTGAGGTACGCGGCAGAAAGAGTGCCGCTGCTTTCCCAAACGTAGTTCAGGCCCGTGGGGTTGGGCCAGTTGCCCAAACAAAAAGCCCTGCCGATACCGGCAGGGCTCTTGGCCACCAACGAAAATGGTACCGTTGGGCTAATTATTCAATCTTGTTCATGCGCTCCTTCACCGATTCGAGGGAGATGCGCATGTTGACGATGTCGCCACGCGAAGCCTCCTGCTCTTTCAGGTTCAGGTCGATAAGGTTGTTGAGCTGCTGCAGCTCGGCCGCGTTGGCAGCCAGCTGCTGCTGAATTTCAACTTTGCGGGCCTTGTTCTTCTCAATGTCTTTCTTGATGCTGTTCTGCTTGTCGATAACCGCTACGTTGTTGTTCTGCGAGGACACCAGGGCGCGCTCAGCTTCGGCAATCTGCGACACCAGGTCTTCGCGGTACATCATGCGAGCAAAGTCCTTCAGGTACTTCTCGGCCGATTTCCACTGCACGGGTGTGGCATCTCTGCCCAGGTAAGCGCTGCCCAGGTCAATGCTCCACCATACGGTGGTGCCGGTAGGCGAAGCGTCGACCTTGCTGATGACCCGAATAGGGTTAGGTGCAATTTCTTCGATAATCACGCCGTCCATCGTCAGGATGCCTTTAGTATTCTTCAGCTTACCACCAAACTTTTCGCTGAGCTGCTTGAGCCAGGCCGTTTCTACCCGGCGGTTGTCAAGCTGCATGCTCACGCGCTGACCTTTGCGGGGGATATTGTTGATAGTCATATCTGCCTCATCCACAGGGGATTTCTGGGCATAGCCGCCTAGCGTAGCCAGGCATACAAGGAGTAGGATGAGTAGGCTTCGTTTCATGGTAAATAGTAGCTTATGAAAGCTTTAAAAATGGTCGGTCAAAAGGTCGTTGGAGATAGTACCGTTATCCGGCTTTTCAAATTTAGGCCCTTTATTCGATGCAAGTCACGTAAAACCTTGGTTTTTTTAGAATAATGCTTTTTTTATTAATTAAATCATATTTTTGCTTTGTAAATTATAGGTAATTGGCAGAATAAAGAAAATTTTGCGCGGCATCTCCCGGCCCCGCAACAAAGCTTGCCTGACGGGGGTTGTAGGCGCCTATGCAAGTCACTATCTGCCGCAACGAGCATTTCAACGCTGCCCATCGCCTCCACAATTCTGCCTGGAGCGACGAGCAGAACCAACGGGTATTTGGTAAGTGTAACAACCCCAACTACCACGGTCACAACTACAACCTAACCGTGCGCCTGACTGGTACGGTTGACCCCGAGACGGGCTACGTTTACGACACCAAGCGCCTGAGCGACCTCATCAAGCGCGAAGTGCTGGCCCGTTACGACCACCAAAACCTCAACCTGGATACGGAAGAATTCCGGACACTCAACCCCACGGCCGAAAATATCGCCGTTGTAATTTGGCAGCGCCTCCGCCCGCATTTGGCGGCGGACCTGGCCCTGTCGGTCACGCTCTACGAGACGGACCGTAACTTTGTAGAATACCATGGATAACCCTTCCGGGCCGGCCCCGGCACCCGATGCGCACCTGCCTGTTGGCCTGCGCACCCCGCTTCGCAACGATGCCTTCGGGCTCGACGACGAAGCCAAGATTACAGCCATCAGCGGCCATTTTGAGGCCATCATGCGCGAGCTGGGCCTCGACCTGACCGACGACAGCCTGGCGGGCACCCCGCGCCGGGTAGCCAAGATGTACGTGCAGGAGTGGTTTAAGGGCCTCGACCCGAAAAACCGGCCCGAAGTGCGCATGTTCGATAACCGCTACGACTACCACCAGCTGTTGGTGGAGCGCGACATTACGCTGTTTTCGTGCTGTGAGCACCACTTCGTGCCCATTATTGGTAAGGCGCACGTAGCCTATCTGCCGGGCAGCCACGTGGTGGGCCTGAGCAAGCTCAACCGGGTGGTGCAGTACTATGCCCGCCGCCCGCAGGTGCAGGAGCGCCTCACGCGCCAGATTGCCGAGGAGCTAAAGCAGAGCCTGGGCACCGACGACGTGGCCGTTCTCATCGAAGCCGACCATTTGTGCGTAATGAGCCGTGGCGTAAACGATACCAGCAGCTCGACCCTGACCAGTGAGTACAGCGGCCGCTTTGCCACCGATGAAGCCCTGCGGCGGGAGTTTCTGCGTCAAATTGGCAAATAGTGGTTGATGATTAGTGACTAGTGGTTAATGTTGTTGATTAATACAATCGACTCACGGCCCATTGATAGCCATTCATCACTAACCGTTAACCATTAACCATTAACCATTAAAAATGAAGGTTCTCATCACGGGCGGTACCGGCCTTATTGGTACCCGACTGGCTGAAATGCTGATTGACAGCGGCTACGAAGTGGCGCTGCTGAGCCGGGAACCCGCCAAAAGCAACCATTTCCGAAGCTTCCGCTGGGAGCCGCGCACGCAGATGATTGACGAGGCGGCCGTGCCCTACGCCGACTTTATCGTGAATCTGGCCGGGGCTAGCGTGAGCGACGGCAAATGGACCGATGAGCGCAAGCGCGATATCATGACCAGCCGGCTGGGCGGCCTGGCCCTACTGCACCGCGAGCTGGCCAAGCCCGGCCACCACGTTCAGGCCTTCATTTCAGCCTCAGCTATTGGCCTGTACGGCGATGCCGGAGCCAAACTGGTGAATGAGGAAACGCCCCCGGCGGTGCCCACCCACGACTTTCTGGCCGATGTATCGCACCAGTGGGAGCTGGCGGCCGCGCCCATCGCGGCGCTGGGCATCCGCACCGTTATTCCGCGTATCGGCATCGTGCTGAGCACCGAGGGCGGGGCCCTGCCCCAGATTGCCCGGCCCGTGAAACTGGGCGCGGGAGCGGCCCTGGGCAGCGGCAAGCAGTACATGTCCTGGATTCATTTGGATGACCTGTGCCGCCTGTTCATCGCCATGCTGGATGATAAGAGTTGGAACGGCACCTACAACGCCGTGGCTCCCAAGCCGGTCACGAATCAGGAATTCACCGAAACGCTGGCCCAGGTGCTGCACCGACCGCTGCTGCTGCCCAAAGTGCCGGCTTTCGGCCTGAAGCTGGCAATGGGCGAGATGAGCGACATCGTACTAGCCTCGCAGAACGTGAGCGACCAAAAGGTACTGGCTCAGGGCTTTGAATTCGAGTACCCGGAGCTGCGCGGGGCGCTGGAGGCGCTCTACGCGGGGGCGTAGCAGGCGCTGGCAACAAGCTCGTCCAGAAGCTTCGGCAAGCGCCCTGAAATCGTTAACAAGTGAGCAGAAAGTTCGGGTAATAGTGGAGGCGCTGGCAAGTAATTTGGTGACCTTGACAACGCTTCTAAAGCATCCGATGACCATCTCAATAGCTTCGGTTACGCGCTTTATGACCCGTCAAGTCAGTCAGCCGCTTCAAAAACACCTCCGATAGCTGCGCACGACTCGGGTGATTTACAAACTATCGGGCAGCCCTCCCCCGTTATTCATCTGCTCTAGCAGGTTATCGGCCGCGATGGTATCCACGGCTTCGGCGCGGCGGCGGCGGGGCTCCGACTCCGAGACGCAGTTGTATTTCTTACCGATTTTTACGGAGGGCTTGGGGAACTGGCCAGGCGTGTAGCCCAGCTCTTTGTCCTTGTAGATTTTCTCCATGAACTTGCCGAAGATGGGCAGGGCCGTGCGGCCGCCCTCGCCCTGCTGCGAGCCGGTGAAGTGGATGCTGCGGTCTTCGCCGCCCACCCACACGCCGGTCATCAGGTCCTTGGTCATGCCCATGTACCAGCCGTCGGAGTAGTTGGAGGTGGTGCCGGTTTTGCCGCCGATTTGGTTGTCGTTTTTCCAGAGTTCGTAGTCCCACAGCGCCTGGGAGGTGCCGCCGGGCTCTTCCATGCCGCCGCGCAGCATGTAGGTCATCAGCCAGGCGGTTTCGGCCGAGATGGCGCGCTTCTGCACGGGGTCGAACTGCTTGATGACGTTGCCGTTGCGGTCCTCAATACGAGTCACGAGGCGGGGCTCGGAGCGGAAACCGGTGTTTAGGAACGTGCTGTAGGCGTCCACCATTTCGTACACGCTCACGTCGCCGCCCGAGCCGAGGCCGATGCTGGGCACGGCCAGGAGCGGGCTCGTGATACCGACTTTGTGGGCGTATTTGGCCACGTTTTCCCAGCCCACTTTTTCGGTCAGCTGGGCCGTCACGGAGTTTACGGAGCGGGCCATGGCGTGGCGCAGCGTCATGTTGATACCGGTGTATTCGCGGGTCACGTTGTCGGGCTTCCACTCCATGGGCTGGCCGTTCTCCACGTAGTTGATGGTTACGCGCTGGTCGCGGATGCGGTCGCAGGGCGAGTAGCCGTTGTCGAGGGCCGTGAGGTAGACGAAGGGCTTGAAGGTGGAGCCGGCCTGACGGCGGCCCTGCTTCACGTGGTCGTACTTGAAAAAGCGGTAGTCGAGCCCGCCCACCCAGGCCTTGATTTGGCCGGTGAAGGGGTCCATGCACATCATGCCCGACCGCAGAAAGTGCTTATAGTAAGCCAGCGAATCGAGCGGCGACATAACGAGCGTGGTGTCGTTGTCGTCGTGCTTCCAGGTGAATACTTTCATGGGCCGCTTGGCATTCAGGGCCGAATCGAGGCGCTGGGGCTGATTGCGGTAGCGGTTGGCGAGGCTCTTGTAGCTCTCGGTGCGCCGCATTTGGGTGGCGATGAAGTCCGGAATTTCATTCCCTTCCTCGTCCACCCACGGGTTTTTGTCTTTGTTGCGCCAGAAGTTGTCGAACTGTCGTTGCAGGGACTTCATGCGCTCGTGCAGGGCCTCCTCGGCGTGGGCCTGCATACGCGAGTCGATGGTGAGGTAGATTTTCAGGCCGTCGCGATACATGTCGTGGCCCGTGCTGTCGCACCAGGCATCCACAAACTGGCTGATGGCACTGCGGAAGTAGGTATCGGGGCCGTCGATGTGGGGCTCGACGTGGTAATCGAGCACGATGGGCGTGGCTTTGAGGGCCGCGATTTCGGCCGGGGGCAGCACGCCGGCCTGCCCCATGCGGTCGAGCACCACGTTGCGGCGGCGCAGCGCGGCCACCGGATGAAAGCGCGGGTTGTAGGCCGTGGGGTTATTCAGCACGCCCACCAGCATGGCGGCTTGCTCGGGCCGGAGGCTATCGGGCGAGGTATTAAAGAAGGTTTTGGCGGCTACTTTAATGCCGAAGGCGCTGGAGCCGTACTCCACCGTATTGAAGTACATCCGCAGGATTTCCTGCTTGGTGTAGCGGCGCTCCAGCTCCACGGCGGTCAGCCATTCCTTGGTTTTGGCCACGATGGTGCTCACCACCGGAATGTAGCCCAGGGCACCCCGGCTCTGCTGGCGCCGGATTTTGTAGAGGTTTTTGGCGAGCTGCTGGGTGATGGTGGAACCGCCGCGCTTCTCGCCGCGCAACGACGAAAGTACCCCGCCGAGCACGGCCGTGAGGTCAATGCCCGCGTGCTCGTAGTAGCGCACATCCTCGGTCGCGATAAGGGCTTTGATGAGCAGCGGCGACATCTGGCTGAGCGCCACCGGCGAACGGTTTTCACGGAAATATTTGCCAATCAGCACGCCGTCGGACGTGTAGAGCTCCGAGGCCTGTTCTACTTTGGGATTTTCCAAATCGGCCAGACTGGGCGACTTGCCGAAGAGAAACATGAAGTTGGTGCTCACCAGAAACGGGTACACCAGAAAAAAAATCACCAAAAGACCAAACCCGACCCAGGCCCAGCTGGCCAGCCGCACGGGCCAGCGGCGGCGCGCGGGTTTTTTGGGGGCAGCAGAAGAAGCGGAAGCTAGCGGTTTGAGGTCGGCCATGCGAGGCAGCAAGTGGGAAACCGGGCCAGAACCCGGCCACGAAGAACGGCAAATATACCAGCCCCCCGGCCCAAAAAGTCAGTAAAAACGGTGTGGCCTAAAAATTGACGGCTCAGACCACACTCCTGCTTATTGGCGCTGCCGGGCGGCGAGCATCGCCTGGTGATGCACGTTGCGGCGGACTTTCACCCGGCGGCTCTGCCAGCGCCAGCCCAACTCGCCCAGAGCCAGCAGAATGATGCCCAGGCCCAGGAAATAGCTCCAGTGCAGCATGCGAATCTGGGCCTGCGTGGGCGAATCCAGCTCCTGAAACAAGAACAGGCCCCACAGCTCATCGAGCAGCGTGAAGCCCCACACGGCCGCCGCAAACAGGCGGCCCACCCGGCCCAGCACCAGCTGCCAGTGCAAGAAATACAGCACCACGCCCGGCAGGGCCGAAAGCAGGATGAGGGGTTGCTCCTTTATCAGGGGCAGGCCCAGAAATATGATGCTCAGCGTTTCTTTCAGCACCTGCGCACCCGCAAAAGACCGGCCCAAGCGCGTGAGTTTGGGAGCAGCGGGAAGCGGATGCAGGTGAGCAGTGGGCATAGCGCGGAAAAACGTGGGTGCCGTAGAGCCGCTAATATACTGATTAGTCGCTAGTAACGGCGTGCCATGAGGCGGCTTACCTGGCAGCGCCAGGTGAGGACGACAATAAGAATTCCTTTTACGGAATCGAGCAGCAAATTGTCGGGCTTCCCGAAGGCATAATAAATCCCGATGCCAATACCTACCCACCACAGCCCCAGCAGGTAGCACCAGGTAGCAAAGCCGGGCCGGCGCTGCCACACCTGCGCCAGCGCCACAGCAGCTACCAGTGACACAAAAAACAGAAACCACGCCACGATATAGGCCAGGAACGTGGTTTCAGGGCCGTATTTCACGCCAAACTGGGTCAGGGTGAACACGGGAGCGAAAAACGCTCCTCCCGTGAGCGCCAGCTCAAGCAGCAAGGCAATGGAAAGCACAACCAGGAGCAACGTACGGGCCATAGAACAGCGAAATGCGTGAAACCGTCACGGGCTTTTCTCAGTCTGGGAAGCCCAACGGAGTGCCAAGCTACCTCATAAACTTCGATAAGTCATTATTTCAAGTTTTGAGTACAAGTGTCATCAGCACAGCAATAAGCCTGATTACCCGGGATTTGAAGCAATCGATACCGAAGAAAAAACAACCGCCGCTCTTCCTTAGACCCTATTTTTTGGCTTCATTCTCCCTGTGAGACCACACTTGCGCTGGCGTCCTGGCCCATTATGGGAACGGCAATTATCCCTTGGAACACTACGGCAATTGGCTTGCGAATAGAACAACCCGGGCCAAAAGCGGAATCAGTAGTATGGCTATTCCAATGATAACGGCTGTGGTGGCAGCGCGTAACAACCATCATAGTCCGGGTGGCCCCGAGTACGCAACCGGCGGCCGTGCGCCAAAGCAGCGGCGGCACTACCGGCCGGGGCGGCCATTGCTCAGGCCACCATATGGCCGGTTGCGGCAGCGGGCAGGCCAATCTGGTGGCGCAGCGCGGTGGTGCATTGGCCAGCGTATTCGGTCAGAGTCCAGCCCACGATGGACTGGGTGCGGCGGCCCCGCTGGTAGTGTCGTCGCAGGGCCGGCCACACGTCGGGCGTGAGCACGGCCAGCAGCAAAAACCCCACGCAGGTGATGGACCAGTCGCCATTGCCGAGTATGAAAGCCTTGAGCTTCAGCTCGTCCTCCGGGGTCATGGCGTAGCCCAGCAGCACGTGTTTCAGGTCGTGGTTTTCGTAGTGCGGAATGAGCTGGAGGTGGTTTTCACGCAGTATATCGGCCACGCCCCGGCCGAGCGTGCCCACGGGCAGCTGTTCCAGATAGCGCAGCTGCGCACGGGCCTCGGCCGCGCCGTAGAGTCGGCGGAAAATGGGAATCAGAAACGAGGTGCGAGCGTGCACGATGAGCTTGCGGGCCAGCATCTGGTAGCCATTCAGGGGAGCTTTACCTTGGGTTTTCATGGGAAAATGGTGGAATGGAATGAGGGTTTTCGGGGTGAGCAATGCTCTGGTAAGCGAGGTTGGCCGGAGGCTGCTAGCGCGGCGACCACAGCAGCATTATCTGCGTGAAAGCCAGCAGCAGGAGCCCCAGCAGCAGCGCCGTAGCCGGCAGCACCCCGCGCAGCAAGCGCTGCCGGCGCAGGCCCGGCGAGGCGGCCCGCTCCTGCCAGGTGAGCAAAAATCCCAGCACGGCCACATCGCCAATGCAGAAAAGCAGGCCCAGAAACGTGAGGGCGAATTGCGGGAAGGAGGTCATGGGCTGTTCAGTTAATTGCTTGGTTCAGGAATGAGCGAGTGAAGGCCCTTACTGCAATGCCCGCCGGGTTTGCCAGTCGGCCCAGGTAAGGCCCTGCCAGTGCGAATAGGCCGCATAGCGGGCGCGGGCGGCGGCCACGGCAACCTCGAGCCGGCGCTGGGCCACGGGGCCATCAATGCTTTGGACGCCGTCGTATTCGGTTTCGAGGGTGAGCTGAGCCGCCCGGTCGAGCATGGCGCGGCGGGCTACCAGCGTGGGCAGGACCCGGTCGGGCATATCCAGCAGGAAACCGATGTCGATGCTTTTGAAGCGCGATTGCAGGTTGTATTGGGCAATCCAGACTTCCCAGTTGCCAGCGGCCAGCAGCAGCAGCACCGCGTAGGCGGCCAGCGCATTGAGCCGCACAAGGCTGTAGGCCGAGCGCCGCTGCCAGATTTTGAGCAGTACCGTGACAAGGCCGAAAAACGTGAGCAGCAGGAAGAAGCAGACGCCTATGCGCTTGTAGGCCAGCCCGCTATTCAGGATGTAATAGTAGTTGCGCAACCCCACTGACCCGGCCAGCACGGCATTTTGCACCACCCACACCGTGGCCCCGGCGCGCAGCCAGGGCAGGCCCGGCGCGTAGAAATTCAGGTTGCGGCGGAAAAACCACAACACGATGCCCATGGCGAGTAAAATACTGAAAATGAGCACATACGTCCCTTCGTGTACGAACTGCGCCAGGTCAAACCCCGGCGCGGGCTCGAAGCCAAACCATAGCCAGTTGATGTCAATGGCATTCACAACCAGCAGTAGCACGTTCACCAGCCCAAACACGGCGACGGCGGCAATGAACTCCTTGCGCAGGTCCAACACCCGGTTGGTTTTCCAGCGGAAATCGGGCTGCCGCACTCCGAACGAGGCGACCCGGTTGCGCTGCCGCCGCACAAACTCGCCAAATCGTGACTCGTGGTCGGCAAAAACGAAAACGGGCACGGCCACCACCACCCCAGCCGTGACGAGAAAGCCCAGCGTGATAAACAGCAGGTGGCCCAACGAAATATCGGGCAGCAGCCGCGCCAACCAGTCGCCCAGCACCGCCAGCACCTGGCCGCTCAGCGCATCATAGCGCGGGTTAGCCACCGCAAACAGCAGGTGAAATGCCCCCATAATACCCAGCGGCACCAGCAGCAGGCGGCCGTAGAACCAGCTCGCCCGCACGCCCGCGCCCGGGTTCCGCGGGGCCCGCACGCCGCGCAGCACCCGCACGCTGGCCTGGGCCACGCTGCCGCCGGCCGTGAGCAGGGCATAAACCACCAATTTCAGGTGAGGCTGATTAACGTAGCCAAGCAGCAGCAGCACGGAGGCCACGCAGGCCAGCGCCGCCGCGCCCGAGCCATACACGGCCATCAGGGCTCCGCTCAGCAGGCTTCCGCACACCATTAGCCAGAAGTAGCCCGAGCGCCGCACCGCCGCGTGGCGCGGCAGCATCGCCAGCTGCGCGGCCACTACAAAAACGGTAAATACCAGCACGTTGACGCCCCCCCGCTCGCGCCAGAAAAGCCAGTCGAACAAGACCACGCCGATGGGCAGCAGCAGTTTTTGGGCCGCCGTGAGGGGCGGGCGGGCAGGTTGGGCAAATGCGGCGCTGGCCGCAGCAGCGGGCCAGTGCGCCGGAGTTTCAGCAGAGGGATTCATGATTATTATTTTTTAAAGTGCTTTGTATTTCAAAGTAAATCGGCAAAAAAAAGAGCGAATTGAAAAGCACGTCATGCTTCGGCTGCGCTTAGCATGACGTGCTTTTTTCAGGTTCTCGCTTACCCCCGCAGCAGCTTCTCCAGCGTGGCAAGGTGCTGCTGAAACGCTAGTTTGCCAGCGGCGGTGGCGGTGTAGGTGGTGTTGGGTTTCTTGCCAATGAATTGCTTGCTGACGAGTACGTACCCGGCTTTTTCGAGGGCTGCGACGTGGCTGGCCAGGTTGCCATCGGTGAGGTCGAGGACTTCTTTGAGGTCGTTGAAGCTGACGGAATCGTTGGCCATCAGCACGGCCATTACGCCCAGCCGCACGCGGTGGTCAAAGGCCTTGTTGAGGGTGTGGATGAGGTGCTTCACGCGGACACGACGGGGGTGGAGGCCACGGCTGGCCGCTCGTAGCGGTTATACATCAGCAGGCCATAGCCGATGTGGCCCAGGCCAAAGCCCAAGGCGAACAACAGCAGCCCCCAGCCCGGCAGCAGCATGCACACCAGGCCCAGCCCAATCTGGGTGAGGCCAAGCCAACGGATTTCGTCCAGCGTGAACTTGCTGGCATTGAGCAGCGCCAGGCCGTAGAACACCAGCAGGCCGGGCACCACCATGCCGGCGTCGCCGCCGAGGTAGAGCCGCAGGCAAAACAGGCCGCCCGCCACCAGCGGCACGGCCAGCGCTGTGGCCAGCCGCCGCGCCGGGCCGCTCCACAGCGTTTGCCCATCTTGCCGGGTGCGCCGCTGCGTGAAATAATACGCTGCCAGCAGCGCCACCCCAATCATCACCCCGGCCAGCAGCAGCAGAAACGGCAGGGCTGCCTGCCGCTCGGCGGCGGTGCTGGCAATGAGGTGGCGGTAGCCGCCATCGCCGTATTCGCTCGGGTAGTGGCTTTGTAAGTAGAAATGGCCGGCCGCCGCGCCCAGCAGGGCCACCACCCCCGCCCCTACCCCACTCAGGCCGGACAGCGACAAAAAGCGCGAGCTGCGCTCCATGATGGCGCGGATTTCGGTAAGCTGGGCAAGCGGGTCGGAAGGAGCGGCGGGCTTCATAAGTATCAAAGTGCTTTGTGCTGCAAAGTTGATTATAAAAGCTGATATATTTGCGCTCGCCACCCTTTTTTATTGTATGCCCATTCTGCATCCCCTGAGCACCTGGAACCAGGCCACCATTCTGTGGCTGTATGCTAACCTGGGCGGCATGGCCGGCACCTGGCTTTCCTTAATAGTGGGCAGCGCCATTCCCAGCCCGCACATTCCCTTTGTGTTAGACCTGATTCCCGTGGTGGGCATCATCGGCATAGGGGCGGCGGTGGGGTCGCTGGGAGCCATTCCGGTGGCGCGCTATGCGCTGGGGCGGCTGCTGCTCATGCCGCGCTACCGGGCCCGGCTGGCGGCCACGCTGGGGGCCATCACCGGCTTTTTCCTTTTGCTTACCGGGTTGCTGGGATGGGCTATAGCGGCGGCCGTGGAAGGCGGCCGCTTCGCGCTGCTCCCCATGCTGCTGATGGGAGGCTGGGCCTACCTGCTCGCGGCGCTGTTGCTGGTCAATTTCCTGTACAAGGAAGCCCTCCTCCGGCCCGATGCGCCGCAACTATTCCCTCCAGATACACCAGCCTGATTCTCAGTGGCATTAGTAGCTTCTGACGCTTTTATTTAGGACTGGTTTCCAGGATGGGGTTGTCTGATGTGTGTGGATGCCATAACGCAGAAAGCCTTTCCCAAAATTAGAATGGCGTAACCTCACCAGTACTACCGCATGCTCATTCCTGCTCAATTGCATTACCTTAATACGCTAGCAACCATTAAATTACCTGTAATGGGAAATCATATTAGAACCTGTTGCAATTAGGGAAATTAAAGTCCCAAAAATATAATTAATAATAGCGCAAACCGCTCATTTACAGCAACTCGTAGGTCGAACACTTCACAAAAAAATTCCCTATAACCGGTGCGAAACCCGCTTTTTGCAAGTGTGCGCTTTTTATGGAGAGGTCATTCCAACCTCCTACTTTTTTGCACTATGGCCCTGAACTACGCTACCGCAACTCCCCTGGCACAACCCTCCCCCCTGGCGCGCACCTTGTATGTGTGGCTATTCAGTAACCTGGGAGGCACGGCGCTGCTCGTCCTCGATTTCGGCCTAGAGCACCCTGGTGATGTAGGAGTTCCCCTGCTAATTGGGCTGATGACCGCCCTGATTTCGCTGGCCTACGTGCCCTTGGCGCTGCCCTTCTTTGCGCTCGCCCAACGGGCCTGCGTAGGCTGGAAATGCCGGATACTAGCCGTTTCGGGGGTAATAGTGGTATTCGGGCTGGCCAATTTTCTGCTGCTTCAGTGGCTGCCGATTGGCACGCTGGGCAGTTTGCTGAACATCTCGCAGCCCTACCTGGGCGCGGCTTTACTAACCGTAGCCTGGCTTTACTGGCCGCTGGGGGTTGCCCGGCCAGTACGTTTCAAGCCCAAGGCAGCCGCAGGCCTACTCGGGGTTTGGTGGAGCAGCCCAAGGCGCGCTAAGCTGGTGCACTAAAGCTGCGGGCGCAGCCAAAAATATGCCGCCACCCGGCGGGTTGGGACCGATGCTATCGGCCTGGCCCGCCGTTTGTGCGTATTGTTGGGCCATGCGCGTCCGTCTCCGTCTGTTTGAGTTTGAAGATTTACCTTGGTTTCCGCCCGTCATCCGGGCCGGAATGATGGACTACCTGCGGTTCATGATTTCGGCGCTGGGCACCTACCGGCCCATTGCGCCGCTATTGGCCGAGGGCCTCGCCCGCACCCACCAAACCCAGCTGCTGGAGCTGGGGGCCGGGGCCGGCGGCGGTACCGAAACCGTGCTGGCCGCCCTGCGCGCGCACGGCCAGGCCGATACCACCATCACCCTCACCGACTTATACCCCCAGCCCGCCGCCTGGGCCGACATTGCCCACCGCACCCACGGGGCCATTGGCTACGAGCCGGCCGCGGTCAATGCCTTGGCCGTTCCGGCCCACCTGACCGGCTTCCGCACTATTTTCTCAGCCTTCCACCACTTCCCGCCCGATGCAGCCACGGCCATGCTACGCGATGCCGTGCGGGCCGGTACTGGCATCGGCGTGTTTGAGGGCGCGGGCAAGCACTGGGCCGAGCTGCTGCTGGCCATTACGGTGCTGCCGGTGGCGCAGCTGCTGCTCACGCCGTTTTTTCGGCCCTTTCGGCTCAGCCGTCTGGTATTTACCTACTTACTTCCCGTTATTCCCCTCTGCACGATTTGGGATGGGGCGGTGTCGCTGTTGCGCATGTACTCGACCACCGAGCTGCTGGCCCTGGCCCGGGCGGCCGACCCAACGGGCCAGTTCGTATGGCAGGCGGGAAAAAAGCGGCATTGGTGGGGCCCAAAAGTGACTTATTTGGTGGGCTGGCCGACCCAAAATCAGTGAACAATTACCAGTTAAGTAGGTCGTGGGAATTAGTTTGATTTATCAGCACGTCATGCTGAGCCCGTCGAAGCATCTCTACCGCTTCGCTGAACGGCCCTGATAAAGCGGTAGAGATGCTTCGACTGCGCTCAGCATGACGTTCTTTTTTATTGCAAAGTAATTTACCCGACCTACTCATCAGTTAGCGTTGCCATTCATAATCCTGCGTTTTTCGACACCTTTGCCCATCTTCAATTGCTAACTGCTCACTGTTAATTGTTAACTGCTTACAAAAAAGCGCTGCCGCTGCTGCGCATCCCGTTTTCCATCTACCTCATGCCCGTGTTCTGGTTTGGGCTGAGTGCCCTGCGCGGGCCGTGGAGCGGGTGGCGGGCCCTGGGCGTGTTCGTGGTGCTGCACCTGCTGGCCTACCCGGCTTCCAATGGCTACAACTCCTACTACGACAAGGACGAAGGCAGCATCGGCGGCCTGAAAACGCCGCCCAAAGTCACCCCGGAGCTGCTGCACCTCGTGTGGGCGTTTGATGCGCTGGCCGTGGCGGGCGCGGCGCTGCTTTCACTGCCGTTTGCGGCGCTGGTAGTGGTATATCTGCTCATTTCCAAAGCCTACAGCTACGAGGGCATTCGTCTCAAGAAATACCCGCTGCTGAGCACGCTGGTGGTCGTCGTTTTCCAGGGCGCGTTCACGCTGCTGATGACGCAGGTAGGCGTGGGCGCTACCACGGCGCAGCTTTTCGAGAAATCCAACCTGCTGCTGGCGCTGGTGAGCACGTTGTTTTTGTGCGGCTCTTATCCGCTCACGCAAGTATATCAGCACGAGGAAGATGCCCGGCGCGGCGACCGGACCCTGAGCCTGCGGCTGGGTATCCGGGGCACGTTCATTTTTGCGGCGGTGGGCTTGCTGGCCGGCGCGGCGGCACTGGGCCTGGCCTATTGGCTACGCCAGGAAATCCGACCACTACTGATTTTTCTGGTGGCTACCGGGCCGGTGGTGGCGCTGTTTGGCCGCTGGGCCTGGCTGGTGTGGCACGATGAAACCGCCGCCGATTTCGAGCACACCATGCGCATGAACCAGGTATCCTCGCTATGCCTGAGCGCGGCTTTCATTGTAATGCTGCTGTGGCGCTAAGAAAACCCTGCCAGCGCATGGCACCAACCTACGGGGCCATCGGGCACGTATTCAGCACCTAGCTTACCTAACTCCCTATCTCATGCGCGTTGCCTGGCTCACCTTATTGCCGCTGCTGGCGGCCTGCAATTCCACGCCATCGGCCGTGAACGAAGGGACGGTTTCCCGCATGGCCGACCGCAACACCACGGCCCTGCCGCCCCCCGATACCGCGAGCACCAAAGCCGTTTCGGCCCTCAGCGACACGCTGCGGGTAGCGCGCCAAACGCATAATTTCAGCCAGCCGAAAGGCCCGGCTGATGTGTTCCGGCTGGTCTTTCGCGGCCCGTCCATCCTGGAAGGCGTAGGCGAATTCACCATCACCGACCCCAGCGGCCAGGTCATTTTCCGCGAAATGCTAACCGAGCCCGACCTCGAAGCCGCCCTGGTATATGAGATGAAAGGCCCCACCGCCACCCGCGCCGAGCGCGAAACCTTCATGCTGCGCCGCATCGACCGGTTTTTCCTGCCTTCGCAGTTCCACACGCCGGCCGTTGGTCCCAAAGCCACGTTTCCGGATGGCATAGAAAACCTCGACCGTACCACCTGGAACGACCTGCGCCAGCGCCCCGATGCCATCCGCTTCGACTACCTGAAGGGCAAGGAAGACCGCCGCCAAATTGCCTGGTCGCCGCTCAAAAAGCAGACTGTGCGGATGCAATAAGCCGGTTTTTTTAGGCAACCCAACCATTAAAAAATCAGCGGCCGGCTTCCTCGCGCAATAGCTGCTCCAGCCCGGCGCGCAGCTGCTCGTAGGGCTGGTAGCCCCGGGCCAGCACGTAGCCCTGCTCGCCGATTCGTAGCACTGCGGTCGGAAAGCCCTGCACGCCAATGCGAACCACGGCGGCAAACTCCTGCTGGGTAGCGCGGGCCGTTTCGGGCGCGGCCCACTGCCGCTGAAACTCGGCAAATTCGACGCCGAATGGAGCCAGCAGCGTGGCATAGGTGGGGGCATCGTTCAAGTCCAGCCCATCGCGAAACAGAGCCGTCTGCACGGCGTGGGCGAAGGCCACGGCGCGGGCCGGGTCCTGCGTCAGCTGGCGGAAAGCGACAATGGCGCGGCTTGGCGGCTCTGAGTCATACAGATAAGTGCCAACTTCAGCCAGCGCCTTAAAAGCTGCGCCAAATTGTACGCCCGCGGCCCGTTCCACATCGCCCAGCGCATTTTTGATGTAGCCCCAGCCCTCGGCAATGGGGGTGGCCCGTGCGCCCACAGCCATGCCGCCACACAGCACCGACACGTCGAGGCGGCCGGCAAATTCGACCTGCACCCGATTGATAACCGGGCTCATGCCGTAGCACCAGCCACACAGCGGGTCATGGATGTAGAGAAGTTCGGGCAAAGCGGCGGGCGAGTTGGGGTCCATGAGCAATAATATTTTGCCCAAAAATAGCCCCTATTGAGTAGCCTGACCACTCCCATGGCCAGCAGAAGTTTTTTTCGGTTAGCAGTGAATTTATTCTTGCAGCCCCGGGTTTGACTAGTGCTATCTAACGATATTAAAGTGAACAATTTTTATACGTTCACCTATTCTTGTCGACTATAAATATTCCTATCAAAAGCCCATTGCAGAAGTGCAGTGGGCTTTTTGCGTTAGCAATTTACCGAAACCGGGGTCTCCCAAAAAAGTGTACAATTCAAATAATGGCGCTTCTGATTGAATTGACTTATCCAACCAGCCTTTTCTACCGGTTAACGGGCAATTGCGCCAGGTTTGCGGCGTCAGAAAGCCACCATTGACCGATTGCCACAAAAAAAGACGGGCCCTCGCAGGTCCGCCTTTTTTTGCTAAATCAGTTTCAACAAATGGTTTAGCCGTTCATGGCCAGCAGGAATTCTTCGTTGTCCTTGGTGCCTTTGATGCGGTCCTTGAGGAATTCCATGGCCTCGGTGGCCGTCATGTCCGACATGAACTTGCGGAGCACCCACACGCGGTTTAGCTCGTCTTTGCTCATCAGCAGGTCTTCGCGGCGGGTGCCGGAAGCCGGAATGTCGATGGCCGGGAACACGCGCTTGTTGGCCAGCTTGCGGTCCAGCTGCAATTCCATGTTGCCGGTGCCTTTGAATTCCTCAAAAATAACCTCGTCCATCTTGGAGCCGGTTTCAATGAGGGCCGTGGCCACGATGGTGAGCGAGCCGCCGCCTTCTATATTGCGGGCCGCGCCGAAGAAGCGCTTGGGCTTTTGCAGCGCGCCCGCGTCGATACCACCCGAGAGGATGCGCGACGAGCTGGGCTGCACCGTGTTGTAAGCCCGCGCCAGGCGGGTGATGGAGTCGAGCAGAATCACCACATCGTGGCCACATTCCACGAGGCGACGGGCCTTGTCGAGGGCCATTTCGGCGATTTTTACGTGGCGGTCGGCCGTTTCGTCGAAGGTCGAGCTGAGCACTTCGGCCTTCACGGTGCGGGCCATGTCAGTCACTTCCTCGGGCCGCTCGTCGATGAGCAGAATCATCAGGTACACCTCGGGATGGTTCTCGGAAATGGCGTTGGCTATTTCCTGGAGCAGTACCGTTTTACCCGTTTTGGGCTGGGCCACGATGAGGCCGCGCTGGCCCTTGCCGATGGGCGCAAACAAATCGAGCACGCGGGTGCTGATTTGGCTGGGCTTGGTGCTCAGCTTCATGCGCTGGTCGGCGAAGAGCGGGGTGAGGTGGCTGAACGGCACCCGGTCGCGGACTTCCTCCACGGTGCGGCCGTTCATGCTGTCCACGCCCACCAGGGCGAAGTATTTTTCGCCCTCGCGCGGCGGCCGGATAGTGGCTACCACCGTGTCGCCGGGCTTCATGGCGAACTGCTTCACCTGCTGCGGCGACACGTAAATGTCGTCGGGCGAGGTGAGGTAGTTGTAGTAGGGCGAGCGCAGGAAGCCGTAGCCGCCGTCGGGCATCAGCTCGAACGTGCCGCCGCCGGGTACCACCAGGTCGAGGTCCTGGCGGGCGGGACGCTGCTGCTGCTGGTTTTGGTTTTGGGTCTGATTCTGGCCCTGATTCTGGCCCTGGGGCTGGTCGGTGCGGGGCGAGCCGTCGGGGTTTTGCTGGCGCTGCTGGCGTTGCAGGTCGCGCTGGGCGTAACGCTCCTCACGGGTCTGGTTACGGTTATTGTCGCGGTCCTGGTTGTTGCGGGGCTGGTCGTTACGCGGCTGGTCGTTACGCGGCTGGTCGTTGCGGGGCGACTGGTCGTTGCGGGGCTGCTGCTCCTGGCGCTGCTGCTCCTGGCGGGGCGGGCGCTGGTCGCGGTTTTCGCGGCCTTCCCGATTGTCGCGGCCCTCGCGGTTGTCGCGCTCGAAGCGGTCGGCGCGGTTTTCGCGGCGGTCGCCAAAGCCGTTGGCACCTGAGTCGCGGCGGCCGTTGGCGTCGCGGTTTTCGGCTCCGGCTTCGGCGGGTGCAGCAGCAGCGGCAGCTTCATTAGCGACTTTTTCGGCGGCCATCTCGGCGGCGCGCTGCTCGGTGATGGGGCGGCCGGCGCGGTCGACCCGCTCGCGGCGGGGGCGTTCGGGGCGCTGATTGTTGGGGGTCTGGTCAGTAGAGCCCGCGTCGGAAGCGGCTGAATCCTCGGTTGAGGTGCTATCTGATGGCTCCACAGCTTGGGCGAGGGTGGCACCAGTGGCTTCGTTGGGAGCTACCAGGGCCAGGCCCTCGATGGAATCCAATATTTCTACGGTGGGGGCTTCGGCTACCACTGGAGCTTCGGCAACGGCGGGAGCGGCAGCTTCGCGGCGGGGTTCGCGGGGCGGGCGGCTGGCCGGGGCCTTGGCTACGGGTGGGGCCACGTCGGAAAAGGGCTGCTCGGCGGTGCTGGGGGCGGGCCGGCGGGGGGCAGCGGCGCGGGCAGTGCCGCGCGGGGCGGCGGCAGGAGCAGTGGCTACGGCAGCAGCTGGGGTAGCGATGGCCGCCGCAACAGTGGATGCGCCCTGGGTCGGGGCTTCGCCAGCGCCTGGAGTCAGGGCCTGATGGTCGAGAATCTTATAAATCAGGTCCTGCTTGCTGAGACGCTTGAAGTTGCCCACATTAAGTTGCTCGGCAATTTCTTTCAGGTCAGACAGCAGTCGGTCCTTTAACTCGTTAATGGTGTGCATAAATTGAATAAAGGGGGAAACATCGGCGGAAAGCGGGAGCGGGTGGCCCGGTGGGGCGCGTGGCGGGCTCGAAACGCCAGCTACGGCACGGAAGCGGTTGTACCGCATTCACAGCGTTGGCAGACTACGCGGGCTGAGAAAAGCAGCTCGCGGCGCGCACTAAATAGGCAGGAAATTGGGGGCAGAGCGGGCCGTGGGCGATTCAGCAAAAGACGGACCGAAAAGCAGGCGCTACGGCCCGCTGGTCCAGCCACGGCGGCCGGTTGCTCCCGCAATGTTAGCGCATTACGAGCGAACTGCCAAATCGGGTGCGGGCCGGCGGCAACTTCTTTGGGAAGGCGCGGCCGAAAGAAACGGCCTCTCCGTTTTCCTTGCGACCTTTGCCCGCATTCCAATTCGCCCTTATGCTGCAACTTTCCGTTCTCCGCGACCAGACTGACTTTGTGCTGGCCGGCCTCGCCAAAAAAGGCTACGCCACCGGCCCGGCCGACGTAGCCGCCATTCTCGGCCTCGACCAGCGCCGCCGCGCCCTGCAAACCAGCCACGATGCCGCCCAGGCCGAAGCCAACGAGCTGGCCCGCCAAATCGGCGGCCTGATGAAAGCCGGGGACAAAACCGGGGCCGAACCCCTCAAGGCCCGCACCGTTGAGCTGAAGCAGCACACGCAAGCCGCCGCCACCGAGCTGGCTCAAGTGGAAAAAGAGCAGCAGCAGCTCCTGTATAAGCTGCCCAACCTGCCCCACGCCAGCGTGCCCGAAGGCCGCCACGCCGCCGACAACGAAACCATCCGCGAGCACGGCACCAAGCCCGAGCTCGGCCCCGAGGCCCAGCCGCACTGGGACCTCATTAAGAAGTACGACATCATCGATTTTGAGCTGGGCAACAAGATTACCGGCGCGGGCTTTCCGGTGTACAAAGGCCAGGGAGCGCGGCTCCAGCGGGCGCTCATCAACTTCTTTTTGGATGAAGCGCGGGCGGCGGGCTACACCGAAATGCAGCCCCCGATTCTGGTGAACGAGGCCAGCGGCTACGGCACCGGCAACCTGCCCGACAAGGACGGCCAGATGTACCACGACGCCAAGGACGACCTCTACCTCATCCCCACGGCCGAAGTGCCGCTGACCAATATTTACCGCGACGAGATTATTCCGGTGGAGAAACTGCCGGTGCGCATCACCGGTCACACGCCCTGCTTCCGCCGCGAGGCTGGCTCCTGGGGTGCCGACGTGCGGGGCCTCAACCGCCTGCACCAGTTCGATAAAATTGAAATCGTGCAAATCACCCAGCCCGAAAACTCCTACGCGGCCCTCGAAATCATGCTGGCGCACGTCGAAGGACTCCTGCAAAAGCTGGAACTCCCCTACCGCATTCTGCGCCTGTGCGGCGGCGACATGAGCTTTACGTCCGCCCTCACCTACGATTTTGAGGTGTGGAGCGCCGCCCAGGGCCGCTGGCTCGAAGTGTCGTCGGTGTCGAACTTTGAAACCTTCCAGGCCAACCGCCTCAAGTGCCGCTACAAAGTGGAGGGCGGCAAAACCCAATTGCTGCACACCCTGAACGGCTCGGCGCTGGCGCTGCCCCGCATCGTGGCCGCGCTGCTGGAAAACAACCAGACGAGCGAAGGCATTGAACTGCCGGCGGCGCTGCACAGCTACTGCGGGTTCAGCAAGATTGGGTAAGCGCCCGTCATTGCGAGGCCGGAGGCCGGGGCAACCGGAGGTCAGCGTAGCTAATCCTTCCTGCCAAAATCAGATATTTTCTAAAACGACAAGCCTTGGTACTGCACAGTACCGGGGCTTGTCGCATTTTAGGGTTGGTCGCGGGGAACAGGACGGATTACCGCGCTGCGCTCGCAATGATAATGCTCAACGGCCGTCGCGGGCCGGAGGCAACTCCAGGTTCAAATTCTGCTCGCGCATGCACTTGAAATGACCTTGCGGGCACTTATCGAACCCAATTTTGGAGCAGGGCCGGCAGCTTAGGCCCGTCACTTCGAGCACTTTGAACTCCGTTTTATACGGGTACATGCCGAAGGCCGGCACGGTGTTGCCCCACACACTGAAAATCTCCTTGCCGAAGGCGGCGGCAATGTGCATCAGGCCGGTGTCGTGGCTCACCACAAAATCGGCCTGCCGTAGCAGCGAGGCCGATTGGTGCAGCGAATACTGCCCGCAGCCGTTGACAATGAGTGGCTGAGTGACTGGGTGAATGGGTGAGTTTTTGGGGAAATAATACGGGCTGTCGGGCACGGCAGCGGTGGGCTGGGCAGCGGCAGTCCGCGTCGCAAAGGCTTCTTCGATGATGTGACCGATGCTTTCATCCTCGGGGCCGCCGAGCAGCACAATTGGGCGCGGGGCCAGCTTGGCACACAGCTCAATGAGCTTATCGACGGGCAGGCGTTTGGTAGCGTGCTGCGCGCCGATGGCGATGGCCACGTAGCCGCGCTGGAATGGCGCGGGTAGCGTAGCAAGGTCAACTTCCTGCCCGGCCGGGATGAAATAATCGAGGCCCCGGCCGTCGTCTTTCACGCCCAGCGGCGCGGCGGCGGCCAGGTAGCGCTGCACGATGTGCACGCGCGGCATCCGGTCAATCTTGAAGTTGACCAGCAGCCATTTCTGCCAGTTCAGCTTGTCGAAGCTGCTGGATTTCACGCCCAACTGCAGCTTGATGAGGCGGGTGCGCAGGTTGTTGTGCAGGTCGATGACGTAGTCGAACCGCTCGGCTTTCAGCGCCTGCACCAGCTCGCCCAGGCTGCCGGTCAGGCAATGTACCCTGGTGATGTACGGGTTGGGCTCCAGCAGGCCGCGGTAGCCGGGCTTTGTGGCGAAATGGATTTCCGCGCCCGGCACCTGCTGCGCCAGCGCCCGCACCACGGGCGTAGTCAGGACGATGTCGCCAATGGAGGAAAAGCGAAGAACCAGGATTTTCATGAACGTGTACCGCGAAATTTCATTTCGCCACGAGCGGAGCGAGTAATGGAAAATAGAACGACGACCATCCCGATGCAGAACTCGCTGCGCTCGTGACGAAATGGAATTTCGTGGTACACGTTCTGGCTACTCAAACAACGACTTCTTAAATTCCAGCGGCGGCGTAATCTTCGCCTTGCGGGCGTCGAAATACGCAGCTACTTCCTCCACCGACCTGGCGTTGAACGTCATCTCCTTGGTCAGGTGACCCTTGCGGCCCATGAGCACGCCGTAGCGCATGTCTTCGTAGCCGTTGGTGTGGTGGGCATCGGGGTTGATGCTGAGCGGCACACCCTGGTCGAGGGCATAGCGCACCCAGCGCCAGTCCAGGTCGAGCCGCCAGGGGTTTGCGTTGATTTCGATGATGACGTTGTGCTGAGCGCAGGCGTCAATCACGGCTTTGTAGTTGATGGGGTAGCCCTGACGGCGCAGCAGCAGGCGGCCGGTGGGGTGCCCCAGCATGGTGGTGTAGGGGTTTTCGATAGCCCGTAGCAGGCGGTTGGTGGCCTTGGCCTCGTCCATCTTCAGGTTGGAATGCACCGAGGCAACGATAAAATCGAAACTCGCCAGCACCTCGGACGGATAGTCCAGGGAGCCGTCGCCGAGAATGTCGCTCTCGATGCCCTTGAAGATGCGGAACGGGGCCAGCTCGGCATTCAGCGCATCGATTTCCTGGTGCTGCTGGCGCACGCGCTCCACACTCAGGCCGTTGGCGTAGTGGGCAGCCTGGCTATGGTCGCAGATGCCGAGGTATTGGTAATGGTGGTCGCGCAGCCAGGTAGCCATGTCGCGCAGGCTGTGGTTGCCGTCCGAATACGTGCTGTGGTTGTGCAGGGAGCCGCGCAGGTCGCCGTCTTCGAGCAGGTGGGGCAGCTTGCGTTCGGCGGCGAGGGCAATTTCGCCCAGCCCTTCGCGCAGCTCCGGCACGATGAATTGCAGGCCGGCTTTCTCGTACAAAGCCGCTTCCTGCTGAAATTTCTCGCGCCGCGCCAGCTGACGCAAGGTGAATGAGTGATTGAGTGACGGAGTGAGTGGTTCGCTTAGGTGCGCTTCGGCGGCGGAATTCAGGAAAACCTCGGTCGTAAAATCCCCGGGAGCCACCAGCAGTACCTCCACCTGCACGCCCGATTCGGTAGCCGTACCGCGCCAGGCAAAGGGCCCCGAGCGACGCGGGTCGGCCGTGAGCCCGGCCATGCTGTTGAGCAGCTGATGGGCCTTCCCGGGCTTTTCGGTGGCCGCGACCAGGCACACGGTTTCCACGGTTTCGAGGCGGCGGCGAATTTCGCCGGCTACGGCCACCTGCTCGGTTTTCAGGGCTTCGCGCAGGTGCCGGGCCAGGTCATCGGCCAATTTCTCGGCTTGGGGATAGAGCAGCTTGCCCTTGCTTTGGCCGGCAAACTCCAGGGCTTCCAGGATGCTGTCCTGGGTCTTTTTGCCGAAGCCTTTGAGCTTGCTGACCTGGTCGGTTTCGGCGGCTTCGCGCAGCTGCTCCGTGGTTTCGATGCCCAGCTCGCGCCACAGACTGCGGATTTTTTTTGGGCCAATGCCTTTGATGCTGAGCATTTCGACCACGCCGGGCGGCGTTATCTCCAGGAGGCGCTGCAGGTCCGAGAACGTGCCGGTATCGAGCAGCTCGGCTACTTTGGCGGCGGCGGTTTTGCTCAGGCCGGTGCGGTCGGGCAGGCCGGCGCGCTCCACCTCGGCTACCTGAAAGCTCAGGGCCTCAAGGGCGCTGGCCGTGCCTTCGATGGCGCGGATTTTGAACGGATTTTCGTCGTGCAGCTCCATCAGCTGGGCGGTCAGCTTGAAGGCACGGGTCAGGGCGCGATTATCCACGGGGAATAGGGTTTTGTGGCAACGAATGTAGCGTATCGAGGTGCTTTTGACGGCCCGAACGACACCCATCACCCGCCTACCGCCCTGATTTACCTTACCTTTCCGCTTTGATTATTTCGCAGAAACCCCTGTTTATGTTGCATTCCATTGCCCGGCTGCTGCCGCTTTCCCTGTTGCTGCTGGCCGCAACGTGCAAGCCCAATGACTCCTCCAACAAAACGGCTGCTCCGGCTCTCAAGCAGCTGGAAGGGACCTGGCTGGTTTCGCGGGAAGAGAACAGCGGCGACACGCTCGTGTATCGCCCCAACACCTACAAGTTTCCGCCCTCACGGGGTCGTACTGGCTTCGCGTTCAAGCCGTTCGGCCGGTTCGAGCAGTTCGACATAGCGCCCACCGATGGCCTGGCCGGCCGCGCCGGTACCTGGACCGCCGACGGCGATACCCGCCTGCGCATCCACCTCACCGAAGGCACGGAACCCGATTACACGCTGGAAATCATCTCCCTCGAAAAGCAGGTACTGAAGCTGCGGCGGCTGCCCTAGGGTTGGGTGGAGCGGTTGGCATTGATGGGAAGAACTTTGCTGGAAGCCCCCGCAAAGACGACAGCTCGTTCACCGCATTTTCAGGTAGCGGCCGAAGCTTTGCCGGGCGCTTCGGTTGGCTGAAATAGTCTGCGCCGGGCCTGCGCAAAGAACGAGTCGTCCCGCAGCTTCGTTATCGGGGCTCCCATCTTTCATTGCCCTCCTCTCCCATGCCTTTTGCAACTTCCATCGGCTCCGTGCGGACCTTCGTGCTGGGCTTTGCCCTGCTTAGCGCCGGCCCGGTGCTGGCCCAGCAAACAACCATCAAGGCCAAAAACAACAAGGTCAAGACCAGGACTGCAGATGCGGCCGGCAACACGGTGAGCAAAACCAAGGAAGTAGCGGTGGCCCCCATCGCCTCGGCCCCGCAGGTGGTTACGTCGGTGGCAATAGCAGCCCCCGCCGCCACAACAGTCGAAGCCGCTGCCGGCTGGGTTGCCGACCTGGGCGCGGCTCAGACGCAGGCTAAAGCCACCAACAGGCCCATCCTGGCGGTTTTTTCGGGCTCGGACTGGTGCAAGCCCTGCGTCATGTATGAGCGGGAAGTATTTGCCCAGCCCGAATTCGCGGCTTACGCCAAAGACAAGCTGGTACTGGCTCACTTCGACTTCCCGCGTCAGAAAAAGAACCAGCCCAGCGCCGCGCAGCTGAAGCTGAACGAGGCCGCCGCCGCCCAGCTCAACCGCGAAGGCGACTTCCCGCTGGCCGTCCTCATTGCTCCCGATGGCAAGGTGCTGGCCCACTCTACCCTACTAAAATTGGGGCATAAAAACGGGGCGTTCCGACCTTTGTAGTTCCTACACTCCAAAGTCCATCGCGCCCCGTGAAGCAGTGCCTCATCGCCAAAACTACGACCCTTTTACAGC